>PMLI01000088.1:3295-27345 GCA_003158835.1 Acidimicrobiaceae bacterium | reverse complement strand
GAGTACTCGTAGCGGATCTCGGTCCCGTCCACGGTGTTCTCCAGTTCGCGGCACAGGCGGGCGGCGCTCGTCGCTATGTCTAGTATCCCTTCCCGCTCCTGGCGGAACACGACCCGCCGCTGCAGTTCGGACGTCGAGTTGTAGAAGTGGACGATGGCTCGGGGGGCCCCGGAAATTGCTTGGAAAGTGCGTTCGATGAGCTCGGCCCGACATTGGACCAGCACCTGGACGGACAGGTCCTCGGGGACCAGGTCCTCTTCGATGATGTAGCGGACGAAGTCGTAATCGGGCGCCGACGCGGAGGGAAAGCCGACTTCTATTTCCTTAAGCCCTATGGTGAGGAGCGCCTCGAAGAGCGCAAGCTTGCGGTCCGGGCCCATGGGGTCGATGAGCGCCTGGTTCCCGTCCCTGAGGTCGACGCTGCACCAACGAGGCGCGGCCGTCAGTTGCCGGGAGGGCCATGTGCGGTCGGTCAGGACGAGGGGCAACGTCGGTACGTACTTGTCGAAGGGCATCTTGGAAATGGGCACAGGCGGGCGGGTCATTTGGGGCGACCTTTCTGTGGTCAGGCTCCGGGGTCAGGCGCTTGGTGCCTGGGGATGAAAAAACCTCCTGGCCCTAAGGCACAGGAGGTCGTGGCGAGCACCGGGAAGGGCTCGCCTAGGTGATAAGGAGGAGGCTTGTCAGGTAACGCATCGCACCACCATGTTCTCGGACCGGTGCCGGTACTGTCAAGATCACACCTGGCAAGGTCACTTGATGAGGAGTTGGCGCGGGCCGGAACGGAGAGCAGCCGGCACCGGGCGCGCTGCCTTGACAAGGGACGGTAGGCTAGAGTGCAGAGCAAAGCTTCGTCCTTCCCCGCACTATGACTGAAACACAGCCCGACAGGGAACCATGTAGGGGCCGGAGACGTAACAACAGTTCAGCGTGTGTGCCATAGGCGTTACGGAGGTTGCGTTGGAAACTTCGTGGATGGTGCAGGGACGGTGCAGGGACCTGCCGCCCGAGGTCTTCTTCCCGAGCGACGGGGTCGGGGTAGAGGTGGCGCGCCACTACTGTGCTGAATGCCCCGTCAAGGCACCATGCCTGGAGTATGCCCTGGAAAACCACATAGAGCACGGTGTCTGGGGAGGAGCCTCTGAGCGCGAGCGGCGACGGATAGCTCGAAGCCGGCGAGGCCTTCCGGCCCGCCCGGCCGCGGCGTTGCCTACTCCGGCAATCCCCAGCCGGCCCGGGCACTAGTCGACGGCACCAGCCGGAGCCGACTGCACCAGTCAGCCAACATCGCCCTGGCCCGCCGGGCCGGGGCGACCAGGACCACAGTTGTCGGGTTGCTACGCCCCGGGCCCCGTTGTCAGGCCTGGGGCCCGTTGTCAGGCCTGGGCCCCCGCCCCCTTGGCGTCTTCGGCCTTGGCGCGCGCCTCCCTGGCAGCCAGGAGAGCGTCCAGCTCGGCCCGGCTCAGGGTTATGCGCTCCTCGGCGGTAGGAGCGACCGGGACGGGCGTGCTCGTGAGGGCGGGTGGGGCGGCGGCCGGTCCTCCGACCGAGGTTGACGGGTCGGGCTCGTCCGTGTGGGCCTTGCGGAACTCCTTCAGCGCCTCTCCGCTGTTGCGCGCCAACTTGGGCAGTTGGCTGCCTCCGAACAGGACGATGACGGCTAGGACGATCCAGTACCAGTCACCGAAAATGTTGGCAAGCATCACGAACCTCCCTGGCGCACGAGCTGATTACCCCCTATCCTACCGACCGCGCCGGGCAGCTTGCGGGCCGGGCGGGGTGCTACGAGCCGCAGGACAGCCGGCTCGGACGAACGCAAGCTGGACCGGACCAGGAGGGGCGTCGTGCTGGAGTGTGTGGTCAATGTCAGTGAGGGCAGGGACGCGGGCACCCTCGCCGCCCTGGCCCAAGCTTGCGGGCCCTGCCTGCTCGACCTGCACAGCGACGCTTACCATCACCGTTCGGTGCTGACCCTGGTGGGAGACGACGAGCCCGTGGAATCCGCCGTGCGCGATCTTGCCCGTCTCACCGTTGCGCTGCTCGACCTGCGAGAGCATGCCGGTGCTCACCCCCGGTTCGGAGTGCTCGATGTCGTACCCTGGGTGGCGCTCGAAGGATGGCCGGTGCGGGACGCGGCCCGCGGCCCTACCACGAATGATCGGGCCACCAGCGATCGGGCCAGGCGGGCGCGCGACCACTTCGCGCTCTGGGCGGGAGCCGAGCTGAGGGTGCCGGTCTTCCTATATGGCCCCGAACGCTCGCTGCCTCAGGTCCGAAGGGATGCGTGGAGGACGCTCGTTCCCGATGCCGGTCCCAGTGCCCCCCACCCGACGGCGGGCGCGGTGGCGGCCGGGTGCCGGCCCCTCATGGTCGCTTACAACCTCTGGTTGAGGGGCGGGGACCTGGCCCGGGCCAAGGCCATTGCCGCCGCCATCCGTTCAGCCGAGATCCGCGCTCTCGGGTTTGCCCTGGGCGACCGCTTGCAGGTCTCGTGCAACCTGGTGGCTCCCCTGACCGTCGGGCCGGCCGCGGTGAGGGACCAGGTCGGCCGGCTGGCGGAGGTGGAGCGAGCCGAACTCGTCGGTCTCGTTCCCGAAAGCGTCCTGCGGGCGGTGCCCGAGCAACGCTGGGCCGAACTCGACCTGGCCCCGGAACAGACCATCGAGTACCGGCTCAGCCACGCCGGCGACAATTCGGACTGGTGTGGTCGCTAACGGCGAGGCACGCCTCAGGCTCTTCGGTCTGGAGCTGAGGCGTGCCTCGCCGGGGGAAGTCCTACTGGCCCGTGAAAGCCGAGCCTTCCTCTTCAGGAGGCCTGACTAACCCGGTAAGGTGCTCCATTGCGGCGGCGCCGGAGCCGGCGGCGTTCTCTTTCGGAGAGGCCGCCCCATATGCCGAACTTTTCACTGTTGTCGAGGGCGTACTGGAGACAGTCCTTACGGACAACGCAGCCACGGCAAACCTCTTTGGCTTCCCGGGTGGACCCACCTCTTTCGGGGAAGAAGAGGTCGGGATCGACGCCAAGGCAGTTGGCGGACCGTTGCCACGTCGGCACTTCGCTATCCCAGCGGAGCCCGTTCGCATCGGCCGGTAGGCGCAAAAAGCGCCCAATGTCGTTCACCGGCGGCTCCCCTCGCTTGTGGCCGGGACGGGCGCAACCTGGGGACCTCCCAGGCTAGCACCAATGTAGTTACGCGTTGCGTAACTACATCCCTGTCATCTTCCCTCATCTGCGTCAATACCGCAAGAGGAAGATCCGAGGTGCTCAGGCCCGGCGCACCAGATCAACCGTCACTTCGGTGGAGGAGCCCGCCGGCCTGCTGTATATGCCGCGCAACGGGGAGCCCGAGAGTCTCGTCCCACGCCCGGGCAGGGCCCGGCGGTTCTGAGGCTTCTGGCCGCGCCCGCAATCTGGCGGCGGTGGTTCAGGCGAGCCGCCGGGCCCGCCCCCGGGTGGTCAGGCGGGACTCGATGAAGTCGACCAGGACGTAATCGCCCAGGGTCTCGGGCGTGGTGAAAAAGGCCTTGCCACGATTGAGACGCGTCATTTGCTCGACGAAATGCCGCAAATGGCCGGTGGCGTCGAGGGCGAAAGTATTGATCCGTATGTGGTCCCGGGTGCAGCGCGCCACCTCGACCAGGGTGGCGTCCACGGTCTCCGGTACGGCCGGGTAAGCGAACACAGGCTCGGCCGCGCCCACCGGCCAGTGCGCCGTGGGCTCACCGTCGGTCACCATGATGATCTGCTTCGTGCCGCGCTGGTGGGAGAGCAGCCGACGAGCCAGGACCAGGCCGTGCTGGATGTTGGTGCCCCAGTCATAGTCCCAGGAGACTTCGGGTAAATCCCGGAAACTCACCTCGCGGGCGGAACGCGAAAACCCCACTATGCCGAGGTAGTCGGACGGGAACCGGCCGGATATAAGCGAATGCAACGCCATCGTCATCTTCTTGGCGGCGACGAAGTTGCCCCTCATCGGCATGGAAAGGGACAGGTCGAGCATTATCACCGTCGCGGACCGCGACATGGCCTCGGTGCGCTCTATCTCGAAGTCCTCCGGCGATAGGTGCACAGGTGTGCCCGGGCCCCGCCGTGCCAGCGCGTTGCGCACGGTCTGTTGGATCGAAAGATTGAACGGGTCGCCCCACTCGTAGAGCTTGGTCTCACCCGCACGCTCGTGGCCGTTGCTGGCGGTACCCACAGGGTGCTGGCCGTTGCGGTACCGCTTCAGCTTGGTGTACAGGTCGGCCAGGGCCTGGTCCCCGATGCGGCGCAGGCCCCGAGGGGTGAGGCGCATTCGTCCGCCCTTCTGCTCGACCAGGCCCGACTGGCGGAGCTGGCGCGACAGGCGCCCTAGGGCTTCCAGGGACCGGGCGTCTTCTTCGCCCAGCAGCTGGCGGGCGCGGTCGATGTCCACCTCGGCGAGTGCCCCTGGGCTCGGTGCCCCGGCCAGCAGCTGTTCCAACTGCCCGAGGTCCGCTAGTTCGTTGACCACCGCGCCGGCCGGCTCCAGGCCCAAGGCAAGGCCCAGGAACTCGTCGTCGCCCTCGGCCCCTTCCAGGTGACCAAGGAGCCTCTCGAGCTCGATGCGCAGCCCAGCCTCGTCTTCGAGCAGGGCCTCGGAGAGCTCGGCCAGATTGGCCCGTTGCTCCGGGCTGAGCGACCCAAGCAGGGTGCGGGCCGCGGCCATCTGGCGCGCCAGCGCCGCCAGGAGCTCGTCTAGGTTAGCCGGCCGGCCCGGGACGAGATCGCCGTAATGGGCCATGAACTGCTCGAACTCGGCCTGGACGTCGGCCCCCGATTGACGGCGCTCGACCACGCGGTTGAGCTCGGCCAGCATTTGACGGGCTCGCTGCAACGCCTCGGGGGNNGGCCAGCTTGGCCCGCAGCCGGCGGACTCGGTCGAGCAGCTCCCGTAGCCCGGCCACGTCCCTTCCGGAACTGTCCCGGAAACCCTGCTGCACCAGCCGGCGCAGCGCCTGGTCGGCGTCCCCGTGCTCGAGGAGGTCGTCCGTCAAACGGCGTAGGACATCGTCGCCACTGAGGTGGCCGCTCTCCTGGCTGCCATCCCAGCGCGAGTACCTGGCTCTTGCCATGTGGCGCCCGAACTCGCCGTCTACGACCGTCTCGCCTGGTAGCGGGCGCCGACAGCGGTGGCGTGCTTGTTGAGCCGCTTGGCCAGGTGAAGGCCTTCGAGGACTAGCTCCGCCGCCGCCGCCAGGGCGGCGGCGCTTTCGGGCCCGGCCAGCTTGACCGTGGGTGCCCGGAGCCCGGGCAGCCGGTCGAGGGACTCGACGTACGACAGCGACGGCAGGTCGTCGCCCACCTCCACCGCGGAGCCGTCGTCCAGCTCCGCTACTGCACGGCCCAGATCGGCCGGGTCGACCCTGTCCCTGAAGACGGCCAGCACGGCCTGGCGGGTGAGCCGGGCCACGACCTCGCCTTCGGCGTCGTCTTCGAGCGAGTCCAGCTCGACCTTGCCCGACGTCGAGGACACCAGCGCCGTCAGATCGCTGATCCTCGGTACGGCCTCGCCCTCACCCGTACGCAGGGAGCGCCGCGCCGCCGCCGCCACCAGCGTCTCGTAATTGGCCACCCCGAGCCGGACCGAAACGCCGGAGCGCTGGTTGACCTGCGGGCTCTGACGCGCCAGCTGGGAAATGGTGGCCACGATCTCAGCCATGTAGCCGGGCACCTCGATCTGGAGCCCCTCGAGCTGCGCCGGGACGGCCTCCTGGACGATGACGTCCATCTCGGTGGCGGTATCGAGAGGGTAGTGGGTGCGGATCTGAGCGCCGAAGCGGTCTTTGAGCGGCGTGATGATGCGCCCCCGGCTGGTGTAGTCCTCCGGGTTGGCCGAAGCGACTAGGAGGATGTCGAGGGGCAACCGGATCTTGTAGCCGCGGATCTGTACGTCTCGTTCCTCGAGCACATTGAGCAGGCCGACCTGGATGCGCTCGGCCAGGTCCGGGAGCTCGTTGATGGCGAAGATGCCCCGGTTTGTGCGCGGCACCAGGCCGTAGTGAAGGGTCATCTCATCCGAAAGGTAGCGCCCCTCGGCCACCTTTACCGGGTCGACCTCGCCGATGAGGTCGGCGATCGAAGTGTCAGGCGTGGCCAGTTTCTCCCCGGTGCGCTGTTCAGGGCCCACCCATTCGATCGGGCATTCGTCACCCTTGCTGGCCACGAGCTCGCGCCCGTAGCGGGAAATAGGGTGGTACGGGTCGTCGAGTACTTCTGAACCGGCCACGACCGGCAGCCATTCGTCCAGCAGATCGGCGAGACCCCGCATGATCCTCGTCTTGGCCTGGCCCCTTTCACCCAGGAAAATGATGTCGTGCCCTGCCAGCAGGGCGTTCTCGAGAGCCGGCAGCACGGTGCTGTCATAGCCGACCAGCCCTCCGACGACGGGCTGGCCAGCCGCTATGCGAGCAGCGGCGTTGGCCCTGACCTCCTGCTTGACCGGCCGCGACCGCCAGCCGGAAGCCCTCAACTGACCCAGGGTCGAACACAAAGCAGCGGGGGAGGCGGCCATGGTGAAAACGTACCTTCACCGACAGCGCTACTTTGCCGGTAATGGAGAAGCTACCGTGCTGAGGGATCCCGGGCTGAGGGANNCGGCCGAGGCCGATGAGGACCTGCGGCGCAGCTTCCCCAAACCGGAGTTCGACGACGGCGCCTGGGAGCCGGTTTCCGTCCCGGGCCACTGGCAAGCCGAGCCGGCGTTTGCGACCTCGGACGGCCCTTTGCTCTACCGCCGCCGTTTCCAGATGGGAAGCCTGGCCGACGGCAAGCGGGCGTGGCTGATCATGGACGGGGTCTTCTACCAGTCGGACGTCTGGTTGGACGGGTCCTACCTGGGTGACACCGAGGGTTACTTTTTCCCTCACAGTTTCGACGTGACTCAGGCCGTCAACTCCCGCTCCGACCACGTCCTGGCGGTCGAGGTCGGTTGTGAGCGGCGCGCCAAGCGCCGGGTCACCCGGTCTTTGCTCGGGGCGTTCGGGAGCTCGGCCGGTATAGACCCGGCCCGGAACCCGGGCGGCATATGGGCGCCGGTCCGCGTCGAGACGAGCGGGCCGGTCCGCATCTCCTCTCTGCGGGCCGTCTGTCCCGAAGCCGGCACCGGGCGTGCCGTGCTCGATTTCTTCGCCGTCCTGGACAGCTCGGGACCGGCCACGGCCACCCTGCAGACGCGCGTGGGTCGCGTGGGCGCGGAGGCGAACGGAGCGTGCACCCTGGTGGACAAGCGCCAGCCGCTGGCGGAGGGGCCCAATCGCGTCCGTTGGCAGGTCGAGGTGCTCAGCCCGCAGCTGTGGTGGCCAGCCGGCATGGGCGAGCAGGTCCTGTACGACATCGACGTGGGAGTCGAACTGGAAGGTGAACGCAGCGACGGGAAGGCGTTGCGGACGGGTCTTCGCCAGGTACGCATGCGCAGTTTCGTGTGGGCGGTCAACGGCGAGCGGCTGTTCCTGAAGGGTGCCAACCTGCTGCCCAGCCGACCGGACCTCGCTTACGCACAGGCTGCGGATGTGGCCGCAGACGTGGAGCTGGCGCGGGACGCCGGGCTCAACCTGCTGCGGGCCCACAGCCACGTAGCCCACCCGGAGGTTTACGACGCGGCGGACCGGTTGGGAGTGCTCATCTGGCAGGACATGCCGCTGCAAGGTGTTTTCAAGGGCGCCCGCAGCCAGGCCGTGCGCCAGGCGGCGGCAGCCCTCGACCTGCTCGGCCACCACCCCTCCATCGTGGTGTGGTGCGGCCACAACGAGCCGTTCTCCGTAACGGCCCCACGCCGCACCGGGCCGGGCCGGGGCGTGGCGCTCAAGTGGGCCGCGGGCCAGCTTCTGCCCAGCTGGAACAAAACGGTGTTGGACCACAGCATCCGCCGGACGTTGGAGAAGGCCGACCCGTCCCGGCCGGCGCTGGCCCACTCCGGCCGCTTGCCGCACCCGGCCTGGGGTACCGACAGCCATCTCTACTTCGGCTGGCGCCAGGGCGGGTGGCGCGACCTGTCACGGGCCGCCGCCGTCTGGCCCGCCGCCGTCCGTTTCGTCGGCGAGCTCGGGGCGCAGGCCGTGCCGGCTACGGCGGCTTTCATGGGCCCCGAACGCTGGCCGGACCTCGACTGGGAACGACTGGCCGAGCACCACTGCCTGGAGAAGGGGATTTTCGACGAGCGCGTCCCTCCGGCCCGGTACTCGACCTTCGAGGCGTGGCGGTACGCCACCCAGGCGTACCAGGCCCGCGTCGTGCAAGCCCAGGTCGAAGCGTTGCGACGACTGCGTTCCGGGCCGGTCGGGGGCTTCGCCGTGTTCTGCCTGAGCGATGCCCAACCGGCTGTGAGCTCGGCCGTGCTCGACCACGAACGCAAGCCTAAGGCCGCCTACGCCGCCTTGCGGGCCGCCTGTGCGCCCGTCCTGGTGTCCTCGGTCTGGCCGGCCACGAGCTATGCGCCAGCGTCGAGCCTGGTCCTCGACATCCACGTCGTCAATGACCTGGGCCAGGTCCTGACGGGCGCCGAGGTGGAGGCGACCTTGAAGTGGCCGGGCGGGGGCCGCCGCTGGCGCTTCGGTGGTGACGCCCTCCCCGGGGCTTGCAGTTTCGTGGGGCGCTTGAGGGCGACGCTTCCGGCCCGTCGGTGCCTCGACGCCTTTCCCACCGACGCGCCCGGGCCCCCGGGCGAGGGTTTCGGGAGCGGGCCGTCCTGGTCTTTGGTGCTGGAGCTCCGGCTCGGCTGGGCCGGGGGGGGCGAGCCCGTGACCAACCGCTACGAAAGCTCGATCAGGGCCTGAGGCGTGCTGGACCGGCTATTTGCGGACCTCTTCTGCTGGTAACTGGTAGATCTGTTGGGGTGGCTTGTTTCTTGTCGCCCGAGTGGTTCGCCGAGCTGCGGGCAGACCAGCTTCAGGTGAGTTCGGCGCCTGGATCCACCGGCCCCGCCGGCCCGCCCGATCTGGTCGTCGGAGTCGCCGTTACGGGCGCACCCGCGGAGCCTCTAGGAGAAGTGCGCTACCAGGTCGCGGTGAAGGGACCGGGGGCCGTGGTCCTGAGCGGCGCCGACGCCTACCGTACGGCACAGGTAGCGGTCAGGGCCGATTACGCCGCCATGGCCGGCATCGCCTCGGGCGAGATTTCTCCTCTTGATGCCATGTCTTCGGGCCGGGCGCGTATCACCGGCAACACGGCCGCCCTGTCTGGTCACCAGTCGGTCCTGGAGACACTGGACCTGGTCCCACCTTCGGTCCGGGCGAGCACGAGCTTCTGAGTGTCGCAACATGTCACGCCCTCTGCCCACCCGACCGGGCTGGTACGCCAGCCCCGACGACCCCGGCGCCCTGCGTTATTGGGACGGGCGGTCCTGGACGGGCCGGTCGCGCTCTCGCCCGCCATGGATCTCGAGAGCTGACGAGCTCGAGGTCGAGTACGGGGACGCAGACCGTTCGGTCGAAGGGCCTGTTCACCCCCGTGAGATGCGAGAACCCGTGCTCAGCGGGGCGCGGGAGTGGTCCTGGCCGGGGCCGGCCGGCCGGGCCGTCCGGGGCCGGCGACCACCCCCCGGGCCTTGGTCCCGGTCCTCGCATTCTCCGCGGTGGCAACCACCGCCGAAGCTGGGGCCGGCCCGACGGCCCCTGCTCGTCATGGTTTTCATGGTCGTCATAGCCGTCGCCGTGGTGGTCTCGAGCGTGGCGGTCATGGCGCCGTACCGGGCTCCCGGCACCGTGCTGGACGACAACGGCGCCGTCCTGGCCCGCTTTGCCGCCCAGGCGAGCCGCGAATGTCAGGCAACGTTGCCGAAGTACCGCACCGTGCTCGCCGACGACATCGATGGGCCGAGCATCGTCGCTGCGGCTCGTCAAATCGACCTCCTGCGCCAGCGCATCAGTACCGTTCCCGTCGACCGCGGGATCGAAGGCCCGGTGCAGGAGTGGCTGCAGACGTGGCAGAGCTTCACCGCCGACCAACGCCGTTATGCCACGATTGTGGGTCGTGCCGTTCGTACCGGTGGGCACCTCGTACCCCGGTCGCTCCCCGGCATGGCCCGGCTGGCCGCCCTCGAAGCGCACCGCCAAGCGGTCCACCAGGCCGGGCTGGCCGACAAGTTCGGTGCCAACCTGCGCCTGACCACGTGCCGCCTGGAGCAGTCACCGTCGCTCTGAGCGTCAGCGGGGCGGTGGGGCGTGGCCGGCCGGTCGAAGGCGAGGCGACCAGGCGGCCCGGCGGAGGAGAAGTTAGGGAGAACCGAAGAAAGCCGTCGAACCAGTTGAACTTTGTGCTCTCGAGGAGCGATAGTGGTAGTTCTACGTCAAACCCACCCGCGACCCCGGAAACTGGAGGTGCAGGCACAAGATGCTCTGCGACGTTGTGGACGACCAGTTCCTAACCAAGTACCGTGCGCTGCTCGACGCCGAGGACGAGGCGTTCGACGAACTCGAGCACGCTTACGAGGACGGCGACCGAGCTCACTTCGACACGGACTTGGACGCATGGCGAGCGGCGGTAGAGCGCAAGCTCTCGTACCTGCACCGGCTGGGGTTGGTGAGCCCTCCGGCTCTGACGCACTGAGGTTGGGCGCCCGGCCGTTCCGGCGGCTCAGGGCAGGAGGCCGAGATTGGCGACGCTGTCGCGCTCGTCGACCAGTTCCGCGGTGCTCCGGTCGATCTGCTGGCGGGAAAATTCGTTGATATCGAGCCCGGGCACGACGGCGTAGTTCCAGTGGCCGGTGGTCACCGGGAACGAGCAGTAGACACCGTGTGGGCCGCCGTACCAGCCTTCTGAGAACACGGCCATCGATGTCCAGTCGCCGGGCGGCGTGCCGAGGAACCAATCCCTCACGGTGTCGGCCACGGCGCTGGCCGCCGATGCCGCGCTCGAGGCGCCGCGAGCCTCGATAACGGCCGCTCCTCGCTGCTGGACCGTGGGCAGGAACTGTTTTTCGACCCAGTCAAGGCCACCCAAGCGGTCGAGCGCGGGCCGGCCGTCCACCTTGGCGTGAAAGACGTCCGGGTACTGCGTAGACGAGTGGTTGCCCCAGATGGTGAGGTTGGTGATGGACGCCACGGTGGCACCGGCCCTGGCGGCCACCTGGGCCAGGGCACGGTTGTGGTCGAGACGGGTCATGGCCGTGAACTGGCGGGGTGCCAAGCCGGTCGGGCCCAGGCCGGCGTTGTGAGCGGCTATCAGACAGTTGGTGTTGGCGGGGTTGCCCACCACGAGCACCCGTACGTCGCGGCCGGCGCTGGCCGCCAAAGCCCGGCCCTGGACGCTGAAGATGGCCCCGTTGGCTTCCAGGAGGTCCCGCCGCTCCATGCCTTTGCTGCGGGGCCGGGCCCCGACGAGCAAGGCGACGTCGGCGTCGCCAAAGGCCTCGTTCGGGTCGGAGCTTATGTTGACGCGGGACAGCAGTGGGAAGGCGGAGTCATCCAATTCCATTACGACGCCCTTCAGGACGTCCAGCGCCGCCGGGATCTCCAGGAGGCTCAACGCGACGGGCTGGTCCGGGCCGAGCATCGAGCCGCCGGCGATCCTGAACAGGAGGCTGTAGGCGATCTGACCGGCAGCCCCGGTGACGGCGACCTTCAAGGGGCGCTTGGAGCCGCCGGCGAGGGTTGATGTGGGGTTGGACATGGCGACCGGATCCTAGAGCCGTTCGATGATGGCGTCGGCAAACTGGGACGTCTTGACCTCGGTGGCAGCCTCCATCTGGCGGGCGAAGTCGTAGGTGACGATGCGGTCGGCGATCGTGTGCTCCATTGCCCTCACGATGTCATCCGCGGCTGCTTGCCAGCCCAGGTGCTCGAGCATGAGGACGCCCGAGAGCAGCACCGAACCGGGATTGACCTTGTCCTGGCCGGCGTACTTTGGAGCTGTGCCGTGGGTGGCCTCGAAAATCCCGTGGCCCGTCTCGTAGTTGATGTTGGCTCCCGGCGCTATGCCGATCCCGCCGACCTGGGCGGCGATGGCATCGGAGAGATAGTCGCCATTGAGGTTGGTGGTGGCGATGACGTCGAAATCCTCGGGCCGGGTGAGGACCTGCTGCAAGGTGATGTCGGCGATGTTGTCCTTCACCAGGATTTTGTCGCCAGGCCGGCCCCCACAGTCCTCCCAACTGACGGCCACCCCGGCGAATTCGTCCCGGGCCACCTCGTAGCCCCACTTGCGGAAGGCGCCTTCTGTGAACTTCTGGATGTTGCCCTTGTGCACGAGGGTCACCGACTTGCGCCCATGGTCAACGGCGTACTGCAGGGCGGCCCGGACGAGGCGCTTGCTGGCGACCACGGAGATGGGCTTGATCCCGATACCAGAGTCGGCGCGGACATGCCAACCGAGCTCTTCGTGAAGGAACTCGATGAGCCGTTTGGCCTCCGGCGTGCCCTCTTCGACCTCCAGCCCGGCGTAGATGTCCTCGGTGTTCTCCCGGAAAATGACCATGTCGACCAGGTCGGGGCGCTTGACGGGCGAGGGCACGCCCTGGAACCAACGCACCGGTCGCAGGCAGACGTAGAGGTCGAGGAGTTGGCGCATGGCGACGTTGAGGGACCGGAAGCCGCCGCCCACCGGGGTCGTCAGCGGGCCCTTGATGCCGATGAGGTACTCACGGAACGCGCTCAGTGTCTCATCCGGCAACCAGTTGCCGGTTTGGCGGAACGCCTTCTCCCCCGCCAGCACCTCGGTCCAGGCGATACTGCGCCCCTGCCCCTGCTTGGCGACGGCAGCATCTATTACTCGTTGAGCTGCGGGCCAGATATCTACGCCGGTCCCGTCGCCTTCGATAAAGGGGATTATGGGCTCATCGGGGACGTGGAGCTTCCCGTCCGGCCCCATCGTGATCTTGTCGGCCATGGCGGGCCAGCCTATGTCCCCCCGCCCGGTCCCGACGAGCCACGGTCCCGCCCGCACTAGAGCCCCAGGCTTTAGTTTAGGTTTAGGCTCTCAGCATGTCGGCCGGGGCCTCTCCGCTATGACCGCGGTGACGGGCCCGGGCCCGGTGCCCGAGGGCGTCGTGCTCGGCGATTGCCGCCGCGTCCTAGCGGATTTGCCGGACGGCTGCATCGACCTGGTATACATCGACCCCCCGTTCGGCACTGGGCAGGTCCGCCGGCTGGAGTCCATCCGGACCGGCGTGGGCGTGAGGGAACGGGTGGGTTTCGCCGGCCGGCGCTACCCCTTCGAGGTCGTCTCGGACTACCGCTACCACGACGACATGAGTTTCGAGGAATACCTCGGCTTCCTCCGCCAATGCTTGGCGGAGGTACACAGGGTGCTCCGTTCGACGGGATCGCTGTACCTCCACCTCGACTTCCACGCCGCCCACTACGCCCGGGTGCTACTGGACGACATCTTCGGCCCCGAGCGCTTCCTGAACGAGGTCATCTGGGCTTACGACTACGGGGGCAGGGCCAAGGACCGCTGGCCCCGAAAGCACGACAACATCCTCTGGTACTCGAAATCCGCTCGCTGGATCTACAACGTCAGCGACATCGACCGCATCCCTTATATGGCGCCGGGCTTGGTCGGGCCGGAGAAGGCGGCCCGGGGCAAGCTTCCCACCGACACCTGGTGGCTCACGATCGTGCCCACCAACGGCGCCGAGCGCACCGGCTATCCCACACAGAAACCGCTCAAGTTGCTCGAACGGATAATCAGGGCTTCGAGCAACCCGGGCGAGCTGGTGGCGGACTTCTTCTGCGGGAGCGGGACGACGGGGGTGGCGGCCAAGCAGTTGGGCCGGCGCTACCTGCTCGTCGACGCCAACCCCGATGCCATCAGAATTACTAACGAGCGCCTGGCCTCGTCCCGTGGCGCCCCTCCATCCGGCCCCTCCGACCGGTAGCCCCGCCGCCCTCCCGACCGGTACCTTCCGACCGGTACCTCCGACCGGTACCTGGGCGGGTCGTTCGCACTGGTCGTTCTAACCGGAGCCGACCGACAACCCGAGGTTGGCGTGGATCCGCCGGGTCGCCTCCGAGCGGTTGAAGGTATAAAAGTGCAGGCCCGGTGCGCCCTGGTCCAGCAGCGCGGCGCAGAGCTCGGTGGCCGCGTCCACGCCGGTATTGACCACCTCGGCCCGGCCGCCCCGGGCGGCAGCCGCTTCGAGCCGGTCGACCAGCCAAGCGGGCACGGCGCACCCCATCTCGGCCATGCGGGGGACCGACGACAGGCTGGTGACGGGCAGGATGCCGGGCAGGACGGGCTTGCTCACGCCCCGGGCGGCCAGGTCGTCCACCAATGAGAAGTAGCCGGCCGGTTCGAAAAAGAACTGGGTCACGGCAAAGTCCGCCGCCCGCAGCTTCTGGGCCAGGAACCGCCGGTCACTGGCCACGCTGCGCGAGCGAGGATGGCGACCGGGGTGGGCGGCGACCCCGATGCAGAAACCACCGATGGCCTTGGCCAGCTCGACGAGCTCCAGGGCGTGAGCCAGCTCACCCGGCCCCATGGAGGCGTCGCTCGGCGGGTCGCCGCCCAGGGCCATGAGGTTTTCGACGCCTGCCTTGCGGAAGTTCACCAGGATGTCGGCCAGCTCGAGGCGGCTGTGCCCCGTGCAGGTCAGATGGGCCATCGGGTTGAGAGCCGTCAGGCGCAACATGGAGGTTACGAGCTCGGTCGTGCGCTGGCGGGACGAGGGCCCCGCCCTGTAGGTCACGGAAACGAACGAGGGCCGCAAGGGCTGAAGTTCGAGAAGGGTTCCCACCAGTCGTGCCTGCTCCGCATCGTTCTTGGGTGGGAAGAACTCGAACGAGTAAGTCCTCCCGGCCGCCAGCAGCTCGGATACGGCGGCCATTTCTAAAGGATAAGGCCTAAAGGATAAGGCCGGGGCCCGGGCGAAGGCCCAGTGACGCCTCCGCCGCAGCCACGGTGTTGTCCAGGAGCATGGCCACGGTTGTCACGCCCACGCCGCCCAGGCGGGGGGTGACCCAGGCCGCCACTTCGGCGCACCGCTCGTCGACATCGGACAGCGCCCTGCGTCCCTCCCAGGTCATGCCACCCCCGACCACGCACGAACCCGGGGCAACGACGTCCGGGGTGATCATATTGGGCACGCCGGCGGCGCCCACGACGATGTCGGCCCGCCGGGTGTGTTCGGCCCAGTCCTTGACCCCGGTGTGCACGACGGTGACGGCGGCGTTGGCGCCCGGCTCCTTCAGGGACAGCAGCAGCGCCAGCGGGCGGCCCAGGGTCGGCCCCCTCCCCACGACGACCACGGACCGTCCTGCCACGGGCACTTGGTAATGGGCCAGCATGGCGCGGATGCCGAGGGGCGTGCACGGCCGGGGATGGCCCGGCTCACCCAGCGCCAGGTAACCGAGGTTGACGGGGTGCAAGCCGTCGACGTCTTTGGCCGGTGACACCCGGGCCAGGGCCTGGGCGTAGTCGAAGCCCGGCGGCACGGGGTTCTGCACGAGGAAGCCGTCAACGGCCGGGTCGCCGTTGAGCTGGTCGATCGCCTCGAGCAGGTCGTCCTGATCGGCGCCGGTGGGGATGCGGATGTCCACCGAAGCGATGCCATAGCGTTGGCACGTTTCGTGCTTGCGGGCTACGTAGTGGGCGCTGGCCGGGTCGTCACCCACCAGGATGGTACCCAGGCCGACGACCTTGCCGGCCTGGCCGAGGGTGGCCACCCGCGGCCCCACCCGGGCCAGCACTGCGTCGGCGACAGGCGCGCCGGACATGATGATCGCGCTCACTCGACCTTCCTCAACGCAAGGACCAGCTTCAATGCCAGGACCGGCCTCAATGCCGGAACTGGCGCTCGCCGGTGAACACCATAGCGATGCCGTGCTCCTCGGCGGCGGCGATGACCTCGGCATCCCGGACCGAACCGCCCGGTTGCACGACGCAGCTCACGCCGGCGGTGGCAACCATGTCGAAGCCGTCCCGGAAGGGGAAATAGGCATCGCTGGCCCCGGCCCCGCCCACTGCCCTCCCGGCGGCGCGCGCCACGGCCAGTTCTCCGGGAGAGACCCGGTTTTGCTGGCCACCGCCTATGCCCACCGCCTTGCCCCCGGCTGCCAGCACGATGGCGTTCGACTTGACGGCGGCGCACACCCTCCACGCCAGCTGGAGGTCCAGCCAATTTTTGTCGCTGGGTTTGACGGACGTCACCAACTGCCATTCCTCGGGGCTCCGGGCCAACCGGTAGGGGGTTTGCACCAGCCAGCCGCCGCTCACCTGGCGGACGTGCCACCGGTCTGTCCCGGGAGCGGGTGCGGCGAGCACCCTCATGTTCTTGCGTTTGGCGGCGAACAGGGCCAGCGCGTCCTCACTGTAAGCCGGGGCGATGACGACGTCGGCCTTGGCATTCGCGACCATCGTCCCGGCGAGCTCGCCGTCCACGGGAGCCGAAAGGGCGACGATCCCCCCGAAAGCGGACATAGGGTCGCACGCGAATGCAGCTTCGTAAGCCTCGGCCACCGTGGCGGCCAGGGCGGCGCCGCACGGATTGGCGTGCTTGACCACCACGGCTGCGGCCGGCCCGAGGTCGGCGATCTCATGGACCAGGGCCCAGGCGGCGTCGGTGTCATAAAGGTTGAGATAGGAGAGCTCCATACCGCTGTGCTGGATGACTTCGTCCCACCAGCTGGCCCGGCCCGCGGTGCGGTAACGAGCGCCGGACTGATGAGGGTTTTCGCCATAACGCAGGGGTTGGGCGAGCTCGAGCGACAAGTGCAAAGTCGGCGGGAGCCGCCGCTCCGCCCCGGCCGCGCCCGCGTCACCGGCCCGTGCCTCGGCCGTGGCTGCGCCAGGCACGAGCTCGTCGAACCAGCTGACGATGCTGGCGTCATAAGCGGTCGTGTGGGCGAAGGCCTTGCGGGCCAGGTAGAGCCGGGCGCCCTCGTCGAGGCCGTGCCCGCCCTTCAACTTCTCGGCCACCATCGGGTAGTCGGCGGGGTCGACGACTACGCCGACGCGAGCCCAGTTCTTGGCGGCCGCCCGCAGCAGGGTCACTCCGCCTATGTCGATCATTTCGACGGAGGGCTGGGACCGGAAGGGGTACAGGTTGCACACCACCAGATCGATCGGGTCGATGGCGTGGCGAGCCAGGTCGGCCCGGTGCTGGGGGTCATCGAGATCGGCCAGTATCCCGGCGTGGAGGCGCGGGTGGAGCGTTTTGACGCGGCCTCCGAGCATCTCGGGCCAGTCGGTTACAGCCTCGACGGTCGTGTGCGGGAGGCCGACATCATCGAGAGCGGCTGCCGTCTTGCCACTGGCCACCAATTCGTAGCCGGCGGCGACGAGCGCGCCGGCGAAGTCGTCCAAGCCTGTCTTGTCATAAACGGAAAGCAGGGCTTTCACGAAGGTGCCTCCTGGTGTTGTCACCGGAGTTGCCCGGATCCGGCGGACCTGGGTCAGGAAACGTTGGATGGTTTGCGGGTACAGGCGCCGTTCGACGGACTTGATCCTTTCGTGCAGGGCCTGCTCCGTGTCGCCCGGGAGTACCGGCACCTCTTCTTGAGCCAGGATGGGCCCGTCGTCCACCTCCTCGGTGGCAACGTGGACGGTCGTGCCCGTCACTTTGACGCCCGCCGCCAGCGCGTCGCGTACGGCGTGCCAACCCTTGAACGCGGGTAGCAGCGCCGGGTGGGTGTTGAGGACCCGCCCCGCGAACGCGGTGAAGATCTCGGAACTGATGATGGTGCCGAAGCCCGCCATCGCCACCACGTCCACCCCGTAACCTTCGAGGACCTCGACCAGCTGCCGGGTGTAGGCATGGCGGTCGAAGTCCGTGCTGTAGCCGTCCCGTAACAGCAGCTCCGCCGGCACTCCGGCCTCAGCCGCGACCAGGAGCGCCCGGCACCGGCGATCGGCGACCACCACGCAGACGTCGAGGCCGGCACTCAGGATGGCCTCCAGGATGGTCCCGCGACCCGAGGCGAGGACTCCCAGGCGCACCTCGCCGTCATGGCCCGAGCTGCCCATGATGACGACCATACTCGCCCCACCGGCGGGAACGACCACCCAGAGAGTAGGCTCCCAGGCCGGCCATGAACACCTCCCACCTCATTAGCTCCTATGGGTACTGGGCCGTGTTTGCGTTCATCGCGGCCGAGAGCCTCGGCATCCCCATCCCGGGCGAGACGGCACTCATCGCGGCCGGCGCGTACGCAGGCCACACCCACCACCTGAACCCTTGGGCAATTTTCGTGGTGGCCTCAGTGTCCGCCGTGGCCGGGAACATCGCCGGGTACTTGATAGGGGCGAAGGGCGGTTTTGCCCTGGCGCGCCGCTACGGTGGAAAGGTCCGCCTGGACGAGCGAAAACTCAAGGTGGGAAGGTACGTGCTCGACCGGCAAGGCGGCAAGGTTGTTTTCTTCGGTCGTTTCGTTTCCGTCCTGCGCACCTATATTTCGTTCCTGGCCGGCACCGTCCACATGGAATGGAAGAGGTTCACCGTGGCGAGCGTCGCCGGCGCGGTGGTATGGGCCGCCGTCTATACCGCGTTGTCCTACAACGCGGCCCAAACCTTGCAAAAAGCGTCGGGGACGATCGACCTTGTCGTAGCCGGCGCGGCCGTGATCGTTGTCGTGGCCCTGGTCGTCCTGGTGCACAAGCAGGTCAAAGCGTTGGGGGACAAAGCCGAGGCGGCGTACCCGGGCCCGCTCGAATAGCGGAGCGTCGCGGCGCCGGCTTCGTTGCCTGAGCACGGCTGCGGTAGCTTGCCAGAGTGACAGTTCGCCCGCACCCGACCCTGACTCATCCCTACCGGTTGCTACCGCCGGAACCGGCACTCCGAGAGGTGGCCTTCGACCTGTACCAGCAGGTGGCGGACCTGCCGCTCATATCGCCGCACGGTCACGTGGACGCCGCCGTCTTGGCCGACGACAAGCCTTATCCGGGACCGGTGGAGCTCCTGGTGAGGCCTGACCATTACGTCCTGCGCCTCCTCCACTCGCATGGAGTTGCCTTCGCCGACCTCGGCTTGGAGGCTCGAGGCGAGCCCGGGCCCGTCGCCACGCCCCGAGAGGTGTGGCGCCAGTTGTGCCGGCTCTGGCCGGCTTTCCGTGGCACGGTGATGCGCCTGTGGCTCGAGGACGAGCTTGCCAGCTTGTTCGGCATCGCCGAGCCGCTGGCGGAGAGCACGGCGGACGAGACCTACGACCGCATCGCCGAGCAGCTGGGGGCGCCGGAGCTCCGGCCCCGGGCGCTCTACGGGCGCTTCCGTCTCGAAGTCCTGGCCACGACGGACTCGCCCCTGGCCGACCTGTCGGCCCATAAAGCCCTGCGCGACGACCCGACGTGGCACGGAAAGGTCGTCCCCACGTTTCGTCCCGACCTGCTCATTGACCCCTCCCGGACCAGCCGGTGGGGCGAGCAGCTCGATGCTTTGGCCAGTGTGTCCGGCATCGACACCACGACCTACGGCGGTTACATAGCCGCCCTCGAGGCGCGGCGGGCGGCCTTCAAGGAGATGGGGGCGACGGCCACCGACCACGGCCACCTTTCGCCACAGGCACTTGACCTGAGCGACCGCGAGGCGTCTCGGCTCTACGACCGCCTGCGCCTGGGGCCTCACCACCCGGCCGATTCGGCTGCCTTCCGGGCACACATGATCATGGAGATGGCGCGCATGTCCGCCGACGACGGTCTGGTCATGCAATTGCACCCCGGCGTCTGGATAAGCCACGACACCGCCGCCCTGACGCGCTATGGCCCCGACCTCGGCGCCGATTTTCCCGTGGCCACGGGCTACACCGCCGCCCTTCAGCCTCTGCTGGACCGCTTCGGCTCTCACCCCGGCTTCCGGATGGTCGCCTTCACCGTGGACGAGACGGTGTTCTCCCGGGAGCTGGCGCCGATGGCGAGCTACTACCCGGGCCTGTGGCTGGGGGCGCCGTGGTGGTTCCTGGACTCACCCGACGCCATGGCGCGCTTTTGGGGAGCAGTCACCGAGAGTGCCGGCTTCGGCAAGTCGGCCGGCTTCGTGGACGACACCCGCGCCTATTGCTCCATCCCGGCCCGCCACGACCTGGCCCGCCGGGCCCACTGTTCGTTCCTGTCTCGCCTGGTGGCCGAGCACCGCCTTCAGCGCCACGACGCGGCCGACCTGGCTGCCGACTTCGCCTACCGGCTGCCCAAGACCGCCTTCCGTTTGGGTTGAGGCGAACGGCGAACCTCGCTCGGCCCGTACTGCCCTGTTCTGACCCGCTTATGCCGCCTAGGACGACCCGGAGGTGCGGACCGCGGCCCTATTCCGGCGCGTGGCAGACGGCCTCGACGTTGTTACCGTCGGGGTCGCGCACGAAAGCGCCGTAGTAGGTGGGGTGGTACTCGGGCCATAAGCGGGGCGCGTTCAGGACATCGGCGCCGGTCGCCACGGCCGCCTGGAAGAAGGCGTCTACGGCGGCGCGGCTGGGCGCGGCGAAAGCTATGTGAGCCTCGCGGAAACCTTCGCCGGTCGTCTGGGGACCGATCCAGAAATCCGGGTTGGGGCCGACGCCGAAACCGATGACTGCGCCGAAGTCCATCACCCTCCCACCGCCTACGGGGGCGCACACTGCGTCGTAAAAAGCTGCGCTCCGGGCCACATCTGCGCACTGGATTGAAAGATGATCGAGCATGGCGACATCCTGGCAGTCGCCGCCAGGACCTGCAAGGCTGCGGGCCACCAAGGGCAAACGGCCAGTTGGGAACTCGAGACGGCGCCGGAACCGTAGCGGCGGGGCGGCTGACTCTAGAGAACAGCCGCGCTGCTTCGGGAGCGGCAGGGCGTAGGCAGGCCGCTCAGATGGGCTCGAGTAGTGCCTCCTTCCATGGCGTGACGCGCCACGCGGCGACTACTCCGTTGAGAACAAACGGGTCTGACTCGGTCGTTCACGAAAAACTTCGCCGCGGCCAGCCTAGCGCTGCGGCCGTTTTCGTCGCCCGTCTAACGGGGACGGCGACGACGCAGATGGCACCCGAGCCCGAATGCGTCGTGCGGCTCGAAATAGGCAGCGCGCGCCGTGGGCAACTTGGCGCTCGAGCGCACACTCGTCCGCTACTCGCTCGCTGTGAGCCGAGACGGCGCCTGGAGTTGCCAATCGCCGACTTGCCGGTAAGGTCAGAACCCGGAGCCGCGATGACGCCGGAGCCTCCTGGAGGCACCGCCGGGGCGACGGGCCGGGGCAAGAAGACGAGCTGTCCTTTGGCTACTACCTGATACCTGACGAGGACGTGCTAACCGCCGTCGCGATGCCGAGGAAGACGACCACGGCGCGGTTGAGGCGTACTACGTCAGCGTCGTCGAGCTAACTCAGACCGAGCAGTTCTCCTAGCCTGGACCGTCGCACGGTGGTGAGCTTGTAGTCGGCACCGCCAGCAACGGTCCAGATCCCGCCTCGCCTCACTCGTTTGGCCAGAGCGATACCGACTCGACCAAGGCCTTGTCATCGTGGGCGTGCTCGCTGGCGGCGACGGCCCTTGACTGGCGGTGGGTTTCCTCGGCGAAACCAGGGGCGCGATCGTCGGGCACCCATACCTGTACTGGGCGCAGCCCTTGTGCCCGCAACCGCTCGCGGTATCCAAGGGAGGAGAAGGAGGAGTGGAGAGCCCGAGATGGGAATCGAACCCATGACCTACGCATTACGAGTGCGTCGCTCTGCCGTCTGAGCTACCCGGGCGTGTGTACCGTGACCTGCTAGTTTGCCTGGCGCTCCTTACTGTAACCTGGCCTTGGGTAACTTCTTGGGTAACTGGCCGGCCCAGGACCAGGGGAGGCGTCATGCGTGGCGTAGTTGAACAGCGAGGCGACAAGCGCTGGCGCGTCCGGGTGTTCGTCGGGCGAGAGGGCGGCCACACCCGCTGGGTGTCCCGGACCATCACCGGCACCAAGCGCCAGGCGCAGGTCGCCCTGGCCACGCTTGTCACCGAAGTCGAGACCGGGCAGGTCGCCAAAAGCCACGCAGGCAGCGTAGCTGACCTGCTGGACCGGTGGCTCGACGACATCGCGCTCACGCGTACCGCCTACACGATGAGAGAGCACCGCCGTTCGGTCGAGCGGGACATCAAACCGGCCATCGGCGCCGTCCCCCTGGACCGGCTGCGCGGGCGGGAGCTGGACCAGTTCTACCGGGAGCTCCTGCGGCGAGGCCTCTCGCCCGCGAGCGTGCGCCGTCACCACTCCATTCTCCACGCCGCCCTCGACCGAGCGGTCAAGTGGGGCATGGTGGCGAGCAACCCCGCCAACAGGGCGACGCCCCCGGGCACCACGCGGTCGACGGCGTGCTGCCCGAGCATTAGGGATGTCCAACGTCTCATCAGTTCGGCCGAGGCGCTCGATGCCGTGCTGGCGGCTGCCATTGCGCTCGGCGCCGTCACGGGCGCCCGCCGGGGCGAGCTGTGCGCCCTGCGGTGGTCTGATGTCGACTGGGTGAAGCGGAGGCTGCGCCTAGACCGCTCTCTCACCGTCCTGGACCGGGCGCCGCAGGAGGGCCCGACCAAAACCCACTCCCGCCGGGACATCAGCATCGACGACACGCTCGCCGCGTTCCTCTCCCGACGTCAGGCCGAACAGCGCGCGTACGCCGACAAGGTCGGCACGGTGCTGGTGGACGCCCCGTACCTGCTCAGCAGGTCGTCGGACGGCGCGGCTCCCTGCCTTCCTGACGGGTTGACGGCTGGCTACGCCCGACTGGCCAAGGCGCTCGGCATCCCTGGTCATTTCCACGAGCTGCGCCACTTCGCCGCTACCGTTGCCATCGGCTCGGGCGCCGATGTCCAGACCGTGAGCGGACGCCTTGGTCACGCCGACCCCTCCGTCACGCTGCGGGTGTACGCCCACGCCGTCGAGGCACGCAACAGGGAGCTAGCCGGCCTGTTGGGCAGCACCGTCTTGGGGCCCATGGAAGGCAGCCCGGAGCTTGATGAGGCTGACCCGCCACCGCCGCCCGAGCTGGAAAGCGCCGGGTAGCTCGCTCCGACGGGCCAGGTCGTAGGCGAGGTCCTTACTTATCCCGAGCGGCTCCGCCGCCCTCGGGGACCGAGACGACGAAGGGGTCGGCCAGGGTTGGCCTCTGCCGCGAGCGTGGACCGCTGACGCCCTGCGTAACTGCTAAGTCTCTCCAAGTACCGCTCACCTTCGTCTCCTTGCGCTGCCGGCCCCCGGAGTGAGGGCCTCTGTGCGGAGGGGCCGGGGTGGTGATGTCGCGCCTTGACCTAGCAGCGGTACGGTCCCGCGGCCAGAGCGGAAGTCAGGCCATCGCCGAACGCAGTCGTCGGGCGCCTCCAAGAGCTTGAAGGCTCAGGAGCCGGTCCAAAAGAAATCCTGAAAAGCCTCTTGACATGTTCACGTGATCCTCAACATGCCCCGAGGACCGGCCAGGGACGCCCGGCAGTAGGCGCTCGGTGCGGCTACTGTCCGGTCGACAACCGCCACGGGACTGACGCGGCCGGGCGCTCCGGCTGGAAGCCACGAGGCGTTGCCGGGCTCCCGGCTCTAGTGCCAGTGTCGAGCGGTGGGATGGGCGCTTGGGCGTGTGGGCCGTGCCGCTGTGCCAGCTTGGATCTCCCACCAGGTTGCGGGCCAACATCGAAGGGGGCCCTCGCGGTGCGGGCCCTGGCCCTCGGTGCCACCGGCGCATGATCGCCGCTGTTTTTTCGGAGGTCGCCTATGGTACCGGCTTCAGCCAGCGCGTTGACGAGAACGTACAGACCTTGGCGAAGTCGGCTATGTGCACAAGGACATCGTGGTTTGCGTAGTAGTTGTTCGGGTAGGTCAACGTGCAGGCACCCTTTGCCGGCGGCAGTGGCGTCGAAAGCCTGTAGGTTGCCGACGCGGGACTGGTGGTCCCGATGCTCTCAGAGCCGTCGCTTATCCAGAGCTGAGCGGCGCCCCAACCGGAGTGGTTCTGGTTGACGCCGACTTCCCAACCGTTAGCCCACCCGAGCACGGAGCCGTTGATCGCGATCGTGCCCACTCCAACCGTGTTCCAATAATGCTGAGGGTCCCTGCGTTCGATCGCGGTGGTGTTGCTGACCTGGATGAACTTGACCTGCGCGTCCGTAAAGCGGCGCCCGCCCACGACATTCGGGTCGTCCCAACTCCCGCCGACAGTACCCGAGGCCGTGAACTGGA
>PMLI01000088.1:0-3286 GCA_003158835.1 Acidimicrobiaceae bacterium | reverse complement strand
ATGCTGCGGGCCTTGCCCGCGTTCGTCGAGGTTCTAGCACGTCCCGTCATGGGGGGTCAACCCTTCGTAGCCAGCGTGAACAGGGCATTCGGCAGGGCCTACGCGGCTTGACTGAGCCAGGCAAGATCGAGCGCGACGTCGCCAGTCTTGGTCGAAAGTGTCCTCGCCGATGGCCCCACTACTGGTGGGCCCTGTCGGTCAGCAGCGTACGTTGCCCGAAAAGGTGGCTCACCCTGGCTGCAGTTCGGTGCGCTTGGTGGCGGAAACTGGCGTCGCAGTGACGCGCGATATCCGTCTCGTTATCTCCAGCGCGTTTTGGGATGTCTCCTCTGTAAACGAGGGAGCTCACCGATGCCGCCGGGACGCCGCTCCACTTCGTCCCCCACGACTTCCGGTGGATCTTTGTCACCGAAGCCATCCTCAACGGCATGCCACCCCACATCGCCCAGCTGATCTGTGAGCCTCCTCCACGAGCTCGTCACTGGCTCCCACGCCGAAGGAACGACCTGTCTTGCTATCGCCGCCGCTATCGACACCACGACTGCACCCTGCTCGTCGCGACGTCCTACGACGACTTCGAAACCGTCTGGCAGATCCCCACCGATCTGGTGCTCCCGGGTGGAACGCTCATCCTTGGGTTGTACCGCACGGTCAGCGTCACCACCGGCCTCGACATCATCGACGTGACTGGCTACCTCGGCCACCACGACCGTCTCATCAACGGCGAGGTCGCCCGAACGTTCGTGTTCACCGTGACCACCGACGACCCCGACCGAGTATGTCGCTGGGCGAACATCAGCCATCGCTGGACTAGCAACCCGGTCACGGCCTGCGACGTCTTCAGTGAAAACCACCTCGGTGGCCTACCCCTCTTCGCGGCTGACGCCACGAACATCGGGCTCATCTCGCAGACCATCTACCGTGCCGCTGGGCACCGACCATGACCCACGACAACTACCCTCACACAAGTTCAGAGAAGCCGGGCGGGCCGACCCCCTCATTGCCGATGACGCCGCAGCGCGCCTGCACCGTTACGCCGACTTATCCGGAGTTCGGGATAAGTCGGCATAGCAGTCTTACCCACTTAGCACGGGAGGGACAGAGGACATGAGGGACCCTTGTCGTGAGGCAGAGCGGAGGCCAAGGCTACGGCGCGGCGGGTGGCGGTCAGCCATTGTCGTGCCCCTGCTCAGCCTGTTGGCTCTTGGCTCGGGTGGCGCGGAAGCGGCCGGTGCCGCGTCGCAGGACATTTTCAACAATTTCAACGGCGGGACTGTGGACAACAGCCCTATGGCCGCCACAGTCTTCACGATCAAACAGTCGTACCTGATCACAATGGTCCTCGACTACCACTGGAACAACGGTGAGGGGAGCCCCGGTGGCACGATAGCGCTGCGCTGTTCGCAAGGTGTCGTCCACGGGCCCTGGAACGTGGTCACCAGCAGCGGTTCTGGCGCGAGCAATGTCAACTGGACCGCTGAGCCGAGCGTCGTACTGCCGGCTGGGACCTACACGGTCGTGGACTCGGATCCCGCAACTTGGTCCCAGGACCCTCAGTCCGGAGGGGCGGGGTTCAGCGAGGTAAAGGGAGTAGTCGCGACGTCTTCGACAACGACCTCGCCAACAACGTCGAGCCCACAGCCCGGCGGCACGTGGAGAGTCGTGTCCCCGAAGAAGCTAGCACCCATGCTCAACGTCACCTGCCCGAGCAGTACCTTCTGCATCGCCGTGGGCCAAGACGGCACAATCATGACCAGCTCAAACTCAGGCCTCACCTGGGCCAAACGCCCCTCGGGAACCCACTACAACCTCTACGGCGCCGCGTGCCCCACCAGCAAGGCCTGCATAGTCGTTGGTGCCCTGGGCGCCGGCATAATCCTCACCAGTGCAAACGGCGGCGCCACATGGACAACTCGGTGGACAGCGAGCAGTACTTCAGTCAACGCGGTCACCTGTACCAGCAACAGAGACTGCATTGCAGTCGGGTACCCGGGCCTGATCTTGACCACGGCCGATGGCGGTGCCACGTGGACCAACCGCCCCAACCCGCTCTCCCCCTACCCTCAGAGCCTGAGCGTGGTCGTGTGCCCTACCCCCAGTGACTGCATCGCCGTGGGGGCCGACATCATGACCACTGCAAACGGTGGCGCCACCTGGACCGAACGCCTCAACCCGCTCTCGGGCACCCGGTCAGGGTTCGCCGGCATCGCGTGCCGCGGCACCAACAGCTGTTTGGCTACGGGCGAGCAGAACGTTGCCACGGCGAACCGTGGCAAGACGTGGGCTGTCCCGATGAAGAAGTACACGTACGATGGCGGCAAGACCTGGATGACTTACCCCCGCATATACGGGAACACCGTCAAGTGCCTCAACGCACGCAGCGTTTGCTTGCTTTTGAGCACGGCGTCGTCGCTGTGGGAGAGCGGGGACGGCGGCGTTACGTGGTTCATGGTCTGGAAAGCGCTCTACGCACTGAACAGCTTTGCTTGCCCGTCAGCCAACGCGTGTGTTGCCGTGGGCAAGCCGGACGCCATGAGCACCACCGGTTTGATCGTGCGCCGGGCGTCCGGTCTCTAGCCGCGAAATCGAGAATAAACCCGAGGAGCCTCGCTCGCGAAGGGAGGGCTACCGAAGGCCGGGTGAACGCAGCATCGCCGACGTCGCCGAAATGGTCGAGACGGCGCTACTGGATGCGGTGCGGGCCAGGCCTCAATCATCCAGCGTCCAGCGCGGCGGGATGAATTCAGAAAGCCCGCCCGGCTCTTTGCCCGTCAGAAGGTAGATGGCGTAAGCCACGTCACGGGCAAGTTTGGCCTTGTCCTTGCCAAGCCCTGTGTTGGCGGCGTTGCAGAACTGATCTGCAAGGCCGCCGTTTTCCCCTTTGGACCAGTAGTCGTCGTAACAGTTCTGAAGGGCCTGAGCGCCGTGAGCGGCGTCCCTGTCCCATCGGGCGGCAAAGAGCATCCACCACACTTGCCCCTGGTCCACGCTGGTGCTGAGCCACCCGTGCTTGCTGTACGACACCATGATTGTGCCGTTCCAGCCCCAGCCATCGAGGATGCACGTGCTCGCGTCCCCACACCAGCTGCCCAGGACACCGTTCAGAAGGTGGTCTTCCTTGTAGATCATCTCGCGGGTCTTATCCACGCGGACCATGTTGTAGTAAGCCTCTTCGGGCGAACGCGTCGGATGGGCCACGAAATCGATCAAGTACTGCTCGGCGGCCGTGGCAAAGTTAGCCGCCACGTCGCCCTTGAAAGAGAAATAGGCCTTCGCTTTGATTGTC
>PMLI01000466.1 GCA_003158835.1 Acidimicrobiaceae bacterium | reverse complement strand
GTCGGAAGCCGGTTCGCCAGGGGCACGAGGGTGGCCTTGGGGCTCGGCAGCGTCTGGTACCAGTAGGCCGTCGAAGCCCAGTCATCGGACAGGTGATTGGCGTGACCGTGTTCGATGGAGACCTTTATGCGCCGCTCGAAGCGGACAGGGTCGGCCACATGGAACCGGTAGGACACCGAATAGCCGGGGACGTCCGACTCGTGGATGATGCTCCCGTGGTAAAGGTAAGCGTTCTTCTGCATCCCCCAGGCATGGTTGAAGTAGTCCTCGGTGCCCGTGCCGTGCAGGCTCGGTGGCCAGGTGTCGTCGTCGATGAAGATCATGTCGTCCCCCTCGCCCCACCAGCTGCCTTGCCGGTGGTACACAGACAAGTTGCAGCCCACATAATGGCCAGCGCCGGTGGTCTCTAAGACCACGTGGTTGCCCTCGTCGGACAGATGGGCCACGTTCACTTCGGGGCTGTTGGTCTGTAGGTCAGGCCCCCAGCCGGCGCAGGGGTTGTCCCGGGACCAGCGGGCGTGGAAAAACACGGTGCCCTCTGGCAAATGTTGACGGTAAAGCTCGAAGTCGACATAGAAGTAGTGGGACAAGGGCAGGTCGTTCTCGTTGACCAGCTCGATAAGCGCCCTTTTGTTGAAGGGCATGGGTGCCCAGCAGTTGAGCGCTGCGCTGCCCCCGAAGACCAACGACTCCTCCGGCTTGGCCGACACGGTGAACAGGGCCGACTCGTAACTGTTAGGCATGCAGTGGCCCACACCGAAGAAGTCGCCCAACGGCACCAGCACGGCCGGCTCTGCCTCGTCGTCCCAGGTTATGCGAACGAGTACCTTGCGGTAGTAGTCGGGGTCAGGTTGTTCCCAATTGAGCCCCAGTGCGTTGTGGATCTCGAGCACCGGCACTGTGCCTGCGGTCGTCTCGGGGTCGAGCAGGCCCGGGCCCAGCACCTGGCGGCAGAACTGGGTCATCCAGATGTGGTTGACCTGCCCGGGGCCTTCTAGGTCGGCGAGGACGCTCGTCTGGTGAGGGCCCGTGGTCCAGTAGTCCTGGTTACGTCCCCGCTGGTCCCAGCTGGAGACCCTGGCGGTGCGGGCGTCAGTGAGGCGCGTGAGCGAAGACAGCAGGGGCGACATTGGGCCCAGCCTTTCGTTTGTTGCACGGGATTAGGAGCACTTAGCCTTTGACGGCGCCCAACGTTAGGCCGGACACCACTTGCTTTTGAAAGATAGCATAAATGATCAACTGTGGGATGAGCACCATTGTCGCCGACGCCATCATGGCTCCGTACTCAATGCTGTAGACCCCCTGGAACTGCGAGACACCAAGAGCTATCGTCGTGAGCGATGCCTTGTTTATCAGCGTGACTGCAAATGGGAACTCGTTCCAGACGTATATGACGTTGAATACGATCAACGTGGCAAATACCGGTTTCATCACCGGGATGACCACCCGCCTGCACATCGTGTAGAGCCCGCACCCGTCTATGATGGCGGCCTCCTCGACTTCTTTCGGGAACGATGCCAAGAACCCGGTGAACAGGAGTGTGTTGAAGGGTATCGACACCGCGATATAGGGGAGGATGAGCGCCAAGTACGTACCGAAGACGTGGAACCGGATGTCCAACTGGTAGACGGGGAAAAGCAGGATGTAGACGGGCACCGCCAGCCCGGCCAGGAAAAAGTACCGGAGCCCGACCTGGGCCCGGCGGTGCCGGAACACCATCCGCGTTAGCGCGTACGACGACGAGAACGATACGGCAATACCGACCGTCACCGAACAGACGGCCAGGATGAACGTGTTCTTGTACTCGAGGAGCAAGTTGAGCGTCTGGAGAGCGGCGTGATAATTGCTGAACCTAAGCGACGACAGGGAGAAGGGGTCAGACAGGATGTGGGCATTGGACTGGAACGACAGAAGCACGATCCATAGGAGGGGCAACAGGACGGCGAACGTGACGAGGTAGGCGATGGCGGCGGCAACCCGTGACCGACGCCGGGCCCGGCGCCTGCGGTCCTGGCTCGTCGCAGGAGCCGACGGGGCCAGAGGCGGTGCCGCTGGCCCATCGCTCACGGCCAAGCTGCCGGTGCTCCCGCGTACCTCCGCCGGCGGGACAACATCAAGTAGCCGACGGACACTACGACCCCAAGGGCAAAGATCACGACCGCCAAGGTCATGCCGTAGCCGTACTGTGTCACGGTGAAAGTGATGTAGTACATGTAGCTGACGAGGACATCTGAGACATGGACTGGCCCACCTCCGGTCAGGACATAAACAAGCTCGAATATCTTGAACACGCCGGTGATAACCAGCACCGTGCATATGTTGAACGTCTCGCTCAGCATGGGGACGGTCACGTAGCGGAGCTGCTGGCGCCGGGTGGCACCGTCGATGGCACTGGCCTCTAGGACCTCGCTGGGCAACAACTTGAGCCCTGCATAAAATATGGTGGCGATGAAACCGAGTTGTTCCCACACGAACACGATCCCGAAGGAGAACGGCGACAGCGTCGTCCCGCCGATCCATTTTGGCCCATTAGGGATGCCGATGGCGGCCAGGAAGGCGTTAACCAAGCCCACGCTCGGGTCGAGGATGAAAACCCAGATGAGCCCGACCAGGATGGGTGCCACGATGGCGGGAGCAAACAACATGGCCCGCAGTAGCCCGCTCCCCCTAATATCGCCGCTCAGTAGCACGGCTACGAGGAAGGCGCCTGGTACCAGCACTAAGAGCGCGATGGCCAGGATGATGCCGGTGTTGCGGAGTGATGACCAGAAGAACGGGTCGTGCACCATGGTGGCGTAGTTCGCCCCACCGTTGAGCGTGGCTGCGCCCAGGCCGGTGTAGTTGGTGAAGCTGTAGTAGAGCGAGTAAAGCACTGGGTAGACGAGGTAGACCCCGTAGAAAGCCAGCGCCGGCAGGACCATTACCGCCAGGTGCCAAGGCTTGCTCAGCCATTTCATTGTTACTTCTTTCGTGGGTACGGTTCGCCGTCGACGGCCCAAGCTGGTCACTGCCACTAGGAGCGGGCAGCTTGTCCATGGCGCCCCGGCGCTCACCAGCGGGAGAAGGGTCCGCTGGTGAGCGCGACGGGCCTGGCTAGCTCTTTATCGTCTGTTGGACGGCCTGGAGCGCCGCTGTCGGCGAGTAGACACCCTCCATCACGCCGTAAATGCTGTTGTACATGGCGTTAGCCGTAGCGGAGGACACTACGAGGTCCGGCTGGGCGGGAGGG
>PMLI01000551.1 GCA_003158835.1 Acidimicrobiaceae bacterium | reverse complement strand
TTCTTCCTGGTCGACCTGCTCGAGGCGGCCGGCTACGACGGCCCCAAGCACTTCGACTTCAAGCCTCTGCGGCCCGAGGACTCCGAAGGAGTCTGGGTATCGGCCGCCGCCTGCATGCGTACTTACCTCATCCTCCAAGCCAAGGCGCGGGCGTGGCGGGCCGACCCCGAGGTGACCGAGGCCCTGGCCGCGGCGGGCGTCCCTGACCTGTCCCGGCCGACGTTGGCGCCGGGCGAGACTCTGGCCGACCTGCTCAGTGACCGCAGCGCCTATGAGGACTTCGACGCCGAGGCGGCCGGCAACCGGGCCGTCAACATCGAGCGCCTGGACCAACTGGCCCTCGACCACATCTTCGGCGTGCGCTGACCCGGCCGTCGTGGCCGCGGGGGTTTCAGGCCTCCCCGGCCACGACCGTCATCGGGCTGGCGAGGAAGTCTGACAACGCCAGTTCGGCCGCGCCCAGAAGCACCGAACCGGAACCGAGCCCGGCCCCTACCACGGCGGCCTCGGCCCCCGCTTGAGGAAGCGCTTGGCGGCGCAGCTCCTCCATCACGACGGGTTCGGCCGCCAGGAACACGCTCCTCAGCGTCCCGCCGAAGACCAGCATGTCCGGGTTGAAGATATTGATTAGGTTGGCTGCCCCCCGGCCGATCCACCGCCCTGTCTCCCGCACGGCGGCCGACGCCACCGGCCCCCCGGCGTTTGCGTCCGACAGCACCCCGGCCACGGCGGTCTGGACGTCCGTAGCCCGCCGACCGGCCCGACGCAGCACGGCGGCTGCCCCGATCTCGCTCTCCCAGCAACCGCGCCCCCCGCACCGGCACCGCTGGCCGTCGGGATTGACCTTCATGTGGCCGACCTCGCCGGCGTAGCCGGACCGGCCCGCCAGGAGAGACCCCTCGACCACGATCCCCGCTCCCACGCCGGCATTGCCGGATATGTAAATGACATGCCGAAAGCCGACGGCGACACCCCTGGCACACTCGGCCAGCGCCCCGAGGTCCGCCTCGTTGGCCAGCAACACGCCCGAACGGCCGGGAAGCTCGCTCGCCAGGAGGCGGCCGAACGGCACATCGTGCCAGAGAAGGTTGGGAGCGAGGTGTACGAAGCCGTCGCTGCGCCGAACGATCCCAGGCACGGCGACGGCCGTGCCGACCAACTGCCCCCGGGCCGGCGCCCGGCCCATGAGCTCCCTGCTCAGACGGCCGATAGTGGCCACGGCCGAGGCCGGGGTCAGGCCTTCGGCCCAGTCCCGGCGCTGTGCCAGGCTCTCGTGGACCTGTCCTCCGGGGCCCACCCGCGCCACGACGAGCGTATCGACGCCGAGTTCGACCGCAAGCACCCAGACCCGCTCGCCCGCGAGGCTCACGAGCAGGGAAGGGCGCCCGGCCACGGCCACGGGCCCAGCCCGGGCGGGCAGAGCGCTTTCCGAGNNTCCGACACCAGGCCCACCGCCGCCAACTCGCCGACCAAGGCGCCGACCGTGCTCCGGTTGAGCCCGGTACGCGCGGTCAGCTCGGAACGGGTGAGCGGCCCGGTCAAGTGCAAGTGACGCACAAGCGCAGCCAGGTTGTTGCGCCGCAGGTCCTCGTGGACGGCCGGCTGCTTCCGCGGCCCGAGACCTGACCGCTGCTCTATCGGGGAAGGTTCCAATCTGACCCCGAACAATACCGGCCCCGACCCTCCGGGCCCACTGGGAACGGGGATGTCGGGCCGGTTTCCTATACGGTTCTCATATGGCCGCAACTGTCGCCCGCCTGGGTGCGCACTTGCACCGCTTTCGCCTGTTTGGTGGCGCCGGGGTGACCGACGCCCCCCTGACAGTCCAGGAGCACGAGGCCGTCTTCGCCGCCATCGAACAGGGAGCCTCCGACAGGGCGCGCAAGGCCATGAAACGTCACCTCCAGGGCGTACTCGACCGCGCCATGCGCGAGCAGCAGCGTTCCTGATCGGGCCGGTAATAGGCGGACCGGGAACAGGCGGGGCCCCGGGCGGTTCGGCCTGGGCCGGGCGATGGCGGGCAGTGCAGCCGTTCAGCGAGCCGTGTAACCACCGTCGACCAGGATGTCCGCCCCGTTGATCATTTCGGTGGCAGCGCCGGCCAGGAACAGCGCCACTGCGGCGATCTCGTCCGGATAGGCAAACCGACCGGAAGGGATCATCTTTTTGAAGGCTTCCCCCTTCTCCCCGGCCCACACCTTACGGCCCAGGTCGGTTAGCACGATCGTCGGCGAAATGGTATTGACCGATATGCCGCGGCCTCCCCACTCGACCGCAAGCACCCGGGTGAGCCCGAGAAGCCCGGCCTTTGAGGCGCAGTATGCGAGGTGCCCCTCGAGCCCGACACTCGCCGCCTGGGAAGCGATATTGATGATCCGGCCGCCTCCGGTCGAAAGCATGTGGCGGCCGACCTGCTGGCATACGAGAAATGCGCCCTTCAGATTGACATCCAGCGTGGCGTCCCACGTCTCGACGCTCAAGTCCTCGGCCGCTTCGATCAGCGCCACGCCGGCGCAGTTGACCAGGATGTCGACCCGGCCGAAGTGCCTTACTACTTCGGAAATCGCGGCCTCGACAGAGCCGGCATCAGACACGTCGCACTCGAAACCTCGACTGCCGGTACCACTGGCGGTCGCGACTTCGGTCGCCCCTTCGGCTCGTAGATCCAGCACGGCGACCCGGGCGCCTGTGGCCCCGAACGTGAGGGCGATCTCCCGGCCTATACCGGAGGCCCCGCCCGTTACCACTGCGATCTTCCGTTCCAGGCTGAAACCCAAATCGAGCGAGCCCCTACCCTCAAGCACGTTGCCCCTCCTAACGCCGCTTCGACGGCACGACCGCGTACCGGCGCGCCATCAAATTTCCTCCCCCTTCCGCCGCTCGTACAGAGTTACGGCCTCAACCTTGGCGGCCGAGGCCGAACCGGGGTCGAACTCGCAGTCCAACCACTGGTCGACCAGCTTCTTGGCGAGTTCGAGACCGATTACCCGCTCGCCCATCGTCAAGACCTGAGCGTTGTTACTGAGGACCGACCGCTCCACGGAATAACTGTCGTGCGCCGTCACGGCCCGGACACCCGGGACTTTGTTGGCGGCTATGGCGACGCCCAGCCCCGTCCCGCAAAAAAGCAATGCCCGGTCAGCTTCGCCGGCCGCGATTTTGCGCGCCGCGGCCACGGCGACATGAGCGTAAGCAGTGTCGTCGGCCCGGGTACCCACGCCCACGTCGTCCACCGAAACGACCCGGGGATCTCGTTGTAGGACCGCCTTCAACTCGTTCTTGTACCCGACGCCAGCGTTGTCACTGCCGACGACGATCCTCCATTTCTGCGTCACGATCGCCTCCCTACTCGGGCCCGCTGCGGCCAAAATCGGAAGCCCACACGCCGGCCTTGTCCGCAAGGGCCGTGGCGATCAGGGCCAGGGACACGGCACCCGGGTCCGGAGTACCGACGCTGCGGTCGGCCAATGGGCGAGCCCGGCCTTTACGCGGCCGAAGACCAGCCGTGGCGGCCGCCGCCGTCGTGGCCGCCACGGCCGAGGCCCGTAGGGCAGGCGCCGCCGCGCTGCCTTGGGCGATCTCCTGGCTCAGCATTTCGACAAAGGGGCTGAACGCGTCGATAACCGTCTTGTCGCCGGCCTCGGCGTGGCCAAGCGCAACCATGGCGTCGCGCCCCGCCGTCACCGCTTCTACCAGGTCGGTTGCACTATAGAAGGGACGGTTTCGCAGGCTGGCAGCCATCGCTATCAGTGCCGCGCTCCACAGCGCCCCGGACGTGCCGCCGGCCCGCTCGGACCACTGGTCTCCCGCCGCGATCAGCAGCTCGTGCACGCCGGCGCCGCGGCTCACGGCCGCACGAGCGGCCTCGGCGGCGCCATCCGCCCCCCGGCACATACCGGTCCCGTGGTCGCCGTCCCCAGCCACAGCGTCGAGGTCGCCCAGCTCGCGCTCGTGCTGGTGAACAGTCTCAGCCGCCGTCCCCAGCGCCTGCCCCGCCAACCGGGCCAGGCGCTGCGACGCCGTCGAGGCCGGCTCGCCCGCTGTCGTGGCGGTGCCCTCCATTGCGATCACCTTGCGACGCTCGGCCGGAGGGCGGGGCACCTTGTGGTAGGCGGGCGCATCCGCGGGCGCCGACCAGAGCGCCTCGAGCTCGTCGTCGGTCCAGAACAACGTCAGTGAAAGTCCTGACATGTCCAGGCTCGTGACAAGCTCGCCACACTCCACGTCGACGATCTCGACGCCTGCCGCGGCCAATTGGGCAGCCACCTTGCCGAACAACAAGAACAGCTCCTCGTACTTGACGGTGCCCAGGCCGTTCAGGAGCACCACGGCTCGGTCGGTGCAACCCTCCGGCCTCTCGCCGAGCAGCCTCGTGACCAGTAACTCCGCCAGTCCGTGGGCAGACGGCATGGGCACGTCACTGATCCCGGGCTCACCGTGGATACCGAGCCCGATCGACATCTGCCCTGATGGCACGGTGAACAACGGCCCCGGGGAACCGGGCAACGTGCAGCCCGTGAAGGCCACGCCGAGTGTGCGCGTCCGGGCATTGGCCTTGCGGGCGAGCCGCTCCACCGCGTCCAGGCCGAGCCCGGACTCGGCCGCCGACCCCGCGACCTTGAAAACCGTGAGATCCCCGGCGATCCCCCGGCGCTCGTCCATGTGCTCGACCGGAGCGCTGGCGATGTCGTCGGTTACAAGCACGGTGCGGGCATCGGTACCTTCGGCCCGTAGGCGCTGCTCTGCTTGCCCGAACTGCATGCGGTCACCGGCGTAGTTCCCGTAGCTGAACAGCACGCCGCCTCCGCTGTCGACCGCTCGCGCCACGCGGTACGCCTGTCCGGCGGAAGGAGACGCAAAGACCTTGCCGCATACCGCGCCCATGGCGAGACCGGGGCCGACCAGTCCGGCAAAGGCGGGGTAGTGCCCCGACCCACCGCCGATCACGACGGCGACCTGTCCCGGCCGAGTTGCCTCGGCACGGACAACGCCCCCGTCGACCCTGGCCACGTAACCGGGATAAGCCGCCGCGAACCCGGCCAGGGCCTCGTCGGCGAAGGCGGCCGGATCGTCGAAAACCCGGGTCATTGCCCACGCCCCGCTCTGGTCACGCCCGCCACGGTCGAGCCTGTTTGGGTGACCCGGCTGGAGCCGAGATGGTAGCCCTCGGCCCGGGGAAGGACCTTCTCCCGCAGGTAGCGCTGGTTGGAAGCGCTCACGCTGAGCCCGTCGCCGCCGTAATGCTCGGCGCAGATAATCCCCTGATAACCAACAGAGATGGCGTACTGGAACGCCTCCCGGTAGTTGATGATGCCGAGCTCCAGCGGCGCGGGCAGCGCGACGAAGGAACCGCGGGCGACGTCCTCGTCGCGGAAATAGTTCTTCACGTGCCAGTAGTTGGCATAGGGCAGCGTCTCGTGCACCAGCACCCGCCAGTCCTCGACCGGGCGGTGCAGGCGCACGAGGTTGCCGATATCGGGGTTCAGGCCCACGTTTGAGAGCCCGATGTCCTCGACCAGGCGCACGGCCGAGGCCGCCGTGCCGAGGTAGGTGTCCTCGTACATCTCCAGCGAGACGAGCACGCCCACCTGGGCGGCATGGTGGCCCAGTTCGCGGAAACGGGCCACGGCCCGACCCCAGGTCTCAGCGTCACCGACCGGGTCCTTATAGCCTTCGACGGTCCAGAACCACAGCTGGCGACGCTGCTCGGGGGTTAAGGCCTGGTGGAGCCCGAAGGAGACCACCCCTATGCCCAAACGAGCGGCCGCGTCCAGTGTGCGATGGCTATAAACAAGATTGGCATCCGCGTTGGCAGCATCGATCACGCTGCGCCGGATCGAAGAAATAGCCGCCAGATCGACCCCGGCCGCGGCGGCGGCTGCTTTGAGCTCGTCCAGTCTCGCCTCGGACAAGTCTCCGGGCCGAGCCCAGCTGTCAGTCAGGTCGACGTGCTTGAAACCAGCGTCGGCAACCTCGCTGAAGGTTGCGACCCATTCGGCTGGCGCGGCGTCCTGAACGACCGTGCCATCGGCCTTGACTGAGGGGAACTGCAGAAGCGCGGCAGCAATTGGCCAATCTGAGGCGGTGAGAGACACGTGACCCCTACCTTTCTGTTCCGGTCATCCCGGTCAAACGATCTCGACCGCTGGGTGCAGCACCCGTCCGAAGCCGACGGCGCGCTTGGGGCCGGTCAGAACGAAGGAGAGCGTCTCTTTTATCGCCGCGCTCGAGGCGCCGACTAGAAGCCGGACCTCACCCGGATCGACTTGGCGCTGCCCCTCCCGGCCAGTGTACGCGGTGAGGTCGGCATGAAGCGAGAACCTCGCCGTCCGGGTAGCCCCCGCAGGCAGGTCGACGCGAGCTGTCCCGATCAGCTGACGGACCGGTCGGGCCACCTCCGCCACTGGATCCTGGAGGTACACCTGGACGACCTCGGTGGTCGACCTTTCGTTGTCATTGCGAAGGACCACAGAGATCTCACATCTGCCATCGGTCGGCCAAGAGGCGCCCGAGCGGCGCTCGACGGCAGCCCAGGTCGCGGGCGCATAGGAAAGACCATGACCGAAGGGGAAGAGCGGCGTGGGGTCGATCGAACTGACCTTGCTCGCCTGGGCCAACGGCGCCCCGAGATAGCTCCCGGGCTGGCCTCCTCCCCGAGCCGGGAAACTCACCGGCAAGCGACCAGAAGGGTTCACGTGACCGCTCAGGACGTCGGCTATCGCGGCTGCCCCCTCCTCGCCGGGAAAGAAGCCGCAAATTACCGCTGCCAGCCGACTTGCATAAGCCGAGATGTCGTACGGTCGCCCGACCAGCAGCACCAGGACCACGGGCGTACCCGTCCCCAGGAGGGCTTCCAGCAGGTCCCCTTGCCTTCCCGGGAGAGCGAGGTCGACGGCATCGCAGCCCTCGCCTGATGTCCCGGCGCCGAATAAGCCGGCATGGTCGCCAAGCACGGCGATGCAGACGTCTGCCTTTGCCGCCACCCCTGCCGCCACCCCGATCGTTGCATCGTCGCCTTCCAGTACCGAGCAACCCTGTGCGAAGGAGAGCCCGTACCGGGCCGGGCTCTGGGCCAGGACCTCGCGTACGGTCGGGACGGCCACGCCCATCGCTACGTCCGGAAAGCGCCGGCCCGCGTGCATCGGGAACGAGTAGTCGCCGAGCATCGCGGATGCCGAGTCCGCCCGGGGCCCGACGAGGGCGACCTGCAGGCCGGGCCCGAGCGGCAATATCCCGTTGTTCGACAAGAGAACGACACCACGCTGAGCGATTTCTCGGGCCAGTGCTCTCGACGGCTCGTCGTCCAGATCCACGTCCCCTTCCTTGAGCAACGGCGGCTCCGGTGACCAGTCGGGGTCGAGCAGGCCAAGCTCGCACTTCTGCCTCAGAACACGCTCGAGGGCGCGGTCGACCAGGGTGACATCGATCTCTCCCGAGCCGATACCATCGAGCAGTGGTTGGCCGTAGCAATCGACCATCGGGAGCTCGACATCGATCCCAGCTGCGAGGGCAAGCGACGCGGCATCTTGTCCGGTGCCGGCAACACCGTGGAGCTTCTGCAGGAACGCCACCGA
>PMLI01000499.1 GCA_003158835.1 Acidimicrobiaceae bacterium | reverse complement strand
CGCAAGGCGCTCTCGGCGCACCTGCCGGTGATCCTGGTGGTCAACAAGACCGACCGCCCGGACGCCCGCATCGCCGAGGTGGTCTCCGAAAGCCACGATCTACTGCTCGACGTCGCCTCCGACCTCGACGAAGAGGCGCAGAAGGCCGCCGAGAAGGCGCTGGGTCTGCCCACGCTCTACGCGTCGGGGCGCGCCGGTATCGCCAGCACGGTCGCGCCGGCGAACGGCGAGAACCCCGACGGGGAGAACCTCGACGCGCTGTTCGACGTGCTGCTCGAGCACATCCCGCCGCCGCAGGGCGACCCGGAGGCGCCGCTGCAGGCCCTGGTGACCAACCTCGACGCGTCGGCCTTCCTGGGCCGGCTCGCGCTGATCCGGGTCTACAAGGGCCGCATCCGCAAGGGTCAGCAGGTCGCCTGGATGCGGGAGGTGGACGGCCACCCCGTCATCACCAACGCGAAGATCACCGAACTGCTTGTCACCGAGGGTGTGGAGCGGACGTCGACGACCGAGGCCATCGCGGGTGACATCGTCGCCGTCGCCGGCATGCCGGAGATCATGATCGGCGACACCCTGGCCGACGCGGCCGACCCGCGCCCCCTGCCGGGCGTGACGGTGGACGAGCCGGCCATCTCCATGACCTTCGGTATCAACACCTCTCCCCTGGCCGGCAGGGAAGGGACGAAGGTCACGGCCCGGCTGGTCAAGGGGCGCCTGGACTCCGAGCTCGTGGGCAACGTGTCGATAAGGGTGCTGCCGACAGACCGGCCCGACACCTGGGAGGTGCAGGGCCGGGGCGAGCTCGCCCTGGCCGTCCTGGTGGAGCTGATGCGGCGGGAAGGCTTCGAGCTCACCGTGGGCAAACCCCAGGTCCTCACCAAGCTCATCGACGGCAAGGTCTACGAGCCGGTCGAGCGGGTTTCGCTCGACATCCCCGACGAGCACCTCGGCACCGTCACCCAGCTGCTGGCCGGCCGCAAGGGACGCATGCAGCACGTCGTCTCCCACGGCTCGGGCTGGGCTCGCACCGAATGGCTCGTACCCTCCCGGGCCCTCATCGGGCTGCGCTCGTTGCTGTTGACCGAGACCAAGGGGACGGCACAGCTGCACCATGTCCTGGACGGCTGGGAGCCGTGGTGCGGCGAGATCCGCACCCGCCAAAACGGCTCGCTGGTGGCGGACCGGCGCGGCAAGGTGGCGACCTACGCCCTGCTCAACCTGCAGGAACGGGGCACCCTTTTCCTGGGGCCGGGCACCGAGGTGTACGAAGGCATGGTGATCGGTGAGAACGCCCGTCGGGAAGACATGGATGTTAACCCCACCAAGGAACGCAAGCTCACCAACATGCGGTCGTCCACGGCCGAAGAGCTGGTGCGCCTGTCGCCGTACCGGGCCCTTTCACTGGAACAAGCCCTGGAGTTCCTGCGCGAGGACGAGTGCGCCGAGGTCACGCCCCAGTCGGTGCGCTTGCGCAAGGTCCAGTTGTCCCAGCCCAACCGCGCCCGTGTCCGCGCCCGGGCGCGCGACCAGGAGGCCTCACTGGCGACCGGTTAGGTCTGCACAGCGGTCAGGTTTACCGGGCCCGGCCCCGCACTTTGAGCCGGCTGGGCAAATGGTCTCAGTTAAGCGAAGGGTCGGGCGGGTAGGCCGAGGTAATCGCCAGCGCCCCGCCCTGGCGGCGCAGGACCCGCTTCCAGAGCTGGGACGGGTCCTCGCTGAACACGTCCTCCTCGGCCGCTTCGAGGGCCCACCAGGCGTCGGCCGCAAGCTCTTCTTCCAGCTGGCCCGCCCCCCATCCGGTGTAGCCGGCGAATATGCGCAGCTCCTCCAGCCACGGGGCCATGAAGGCGGGGTCGCCCTCCAGGTCCACCGTGCCCAGGGTGCCTTGTAGCGGGAGGTAACCGATGTTGGGCACGGCGACCTCCGAGCGCACCCGGGCCAGGCAGATCGTCCCCTGGCTCACCGGGCCGCCCACGAAAACGACGGCCGGGGAAGAGGCGAGCTCCTCCCACTCGGGTAATGGCGACGCCAGGGGCGTGATCGTGGGCCGGTTCAGCACGAGCCCCAGGGCGCCTTGGTCACCGTGAGCCAGCACCAGCACTACGGTGCGGTTGAAATTGGGGTCGAGCAGGTCCGTCCTCGCCACCAACAGCTTGCCTTGGAGGTCACCGGGCAGATCAGCCATCGTTACACCATTCCTCGGGTACGTTTCTAAGCATGCGCGCCGTCACGGTGGTCCCGTTGCAGCTCGGCACCGTAGACCTGACCGAGCTTCCCGAACCGGCCCCATCGGACGGGCCCGTGCTCGTAAAGACCAGGGTGATCGGAGTGTGCGGGACCGACATCGAGATCATCGCCGGTGACTACGGATGGGCACCCCCTGGCGACGACCGTCTGGCCCTGGGCCACGAGTCCCTGGGCGAAGTCGTCCAAGCCCCGGACGGGTCCGGTTTTTCCCCCGGCGACCTCGTCGTCGGGATCGTGCGTAGGCCGGACCCGGAGCCCTGCGTGAACTGCGCGGTCGGCCAATGGGACATGTGCCGTAACGGCAACTACACCGAGTGGGGCATCAAGCAACACCATGGCTACGCTCGGGAACGTTATCGCATTACGCCCGATTTCCTGGTGAAAGTGGCCCCCGCCCTGGGGGACCTCGGGGTGCTCCTGGAGCCCACGACCGTAGTGGCCAAGGCGTGGGACCACATCAGCCGCATCGGTGCCCGGGCCCAGTGGGCCCCGAAAACGGTGCTGGTCACCGGGGCCGGGCCGATCGGTCTGCTGGCCGCCTTGCTGGGCGTGCAGCGGGGCCTGGACGTCCATGTGCTCGACCAGGTCAGCTCCGGCTTGAAGCCTGATCTCGTGGCTGCCCTGGGCGCCACCTACCACCACGGCGCCATCGCCGACACCGGGTGCGTCCCCGATGTCGTGCTCGAGTGCACCGGCGTCGGCCAGCTCGTCTTCGACGCCATGGACGCCATGGCCCCCAACGGCGTCCTGTGCTTGACGGGCGTTTCCTCGCGGGGCCGTGCGCTGGGCATCGACGCCGGCGAGCTCAACCGCCATATGGTCCTCGAGAACGACGTGGTCTTCGGTTCGGTCAACGCCAACCGGTCCCATTACGAAGCCGGTGCCGAGGCGTTAGCCAAGGCCGACCTCGGCTGGCTGGGGCGCCTCATCTCGCGGCGCGTCCCGCTCGAGGGCTGGAAGGATGCCTATCAGCGCCAGCCTGACGACGTGAAGGTCGTTCTCGAGTTCTCCTGCTAGCCGGCTCGCTCCTCCCGGCCGGCCGGTCCGGGGCCCAAGGTCGGTCAACGGTCAAAGGTGTAATGATCGAGGACCGAGGTGGTGCTGCGTCCCGCCGGCCCGGCGACCCCGATGTCAACGGTCCCCGCCGCGTGCGCCGGGGCCCGGACCTTCAGGCGTACCGGGGACTCCACGATGAACTTCACCGTCGACGCGCTGCCGAAGGTTATAGCCGATACCCCGACAAAGCCCTGGCCGGCGAGGACCACCCAGTTGCCGCCGGCGACCGGACCGTGCCGCGGGCTTACGCCCCTCACCACCGGCACTTCCACGATCGCCGCCACCGGGCCGGGGACAGGTAAGGCGGGGCCCGGCCCGCGGGTGCCCGGCCCCACCCGGCTGGGCCCGGCGGTGCCCGGTCCGCCGCTCGGCGCGTAACGGACCGGCCCCGAACGGGCCGGGCCCCCGGCGGGCACGCCCTTGCTCTTTGCGCCTGCCGGGCCCTTGAGAGCAACTGACGCGGCAGGAGAAAGGCGAGGGCGTGCCACCGACGGGCCCGCCGCCTGGGCCGCAAAGGTCTGTCCGGGCCGGCTGGGGCCATGGACCAGCTGAGGGGCAACTATGGCCGCCAATATGGCGATGGCGGCGGCCACACCGGCGCCCGGCACGACGAGCTTCCAATTTCTTCTGTGGCCGGCCCGGGCCGGAGCGGACGGCAGCAAGCTGTTCTCCAGCCGGTCCCGGACCTCCGGGGACAGGGGCCTACGGCCCGCCACCGGCGGCCCCTCAACCCTGGCCAGGCCTAAGAGGCTCTCCTCCAGCCGCGCCCGCAAAGCCGGGCTTAGCGGCCGAGGCCGGTCCGATCCGGCCAGCAGTTGCTCGGGGGAACCGTAGAAGTCGAACTGTTCAGGCACCTTGCCCTCCCAACTGGCGGCGCAGGCCATCTCGCCCTCGCTGGAGCAAGGACTGGACCTGGACGCGGCTGCGGTTGACCTGGGTGGCGATGTCTTGTACAGGCATGTCTTCCAGGTACTTCATGACCAGGACCTGGCGTTGGAGCGCCGGTAAACGCCCGAGTGCCCTCAAGACCTCGTCCTGGCGCTCGACAAGCTCGGCCGCCCCGCCCGTCTCGTCGCTGCTCCGGACGTCCTCGACGACACGCAACGAGCGCCGAGCCACCTCGGCCCGCCTTTCCGATTCATAGAGCCGGCCCAGGCGGCGCCGGGCGATGGCGCACATCCACGTGGAAGCGGACGCTTCGCCCCGGAAGTTCGACGCTCCCCGGACGGCTTCCATCAGCGTCTCCTGCAGGACGTCTTCGGCGGCGGCTTCGTCCCCGCCGACGCGGGCATAGACAAACCCGTACACCGTGGGCGCGACCTCGTCCAGAAGCCAGCGCAGGGCGTCGTGATCGCCGGCCGCGGCGGCCACCAGCATCTCCCGGTCCCGGGCCCGGCCGGGCGCCACCGGGCCGTCGGCTCGCCGCCACCTCGTTGCCCACCTGCGGTTGCCGGCCGGTCTCGGGATCACGAAAAGGCGTTCTGGTAGGCCAGCCAGGCAACTTGAGAAAGCGAGGTCATGTCGTTGACCATCACTCCCTGCTCGGACAGGGTGTAGACGTTGCTCCCGACGGCGACCGCCCGCTCGATCTCCGGGTAGCCGTCCTGGCTGCTGCCGGGCTGGCTCAAGGTCCCGACCTGGTCCAGCGTGCCGGACGGGCTGACCGACCAGACGTCGGCCGCGCTCGACGGGCCCGGGCCTGAGTAGTCGTCGACCGGCATCACCAGAAGATCGGACTGCGGCCACCACAGCAGGGCGTGCGGGTCGTACTCAGCCGCCGAACCGGCGCCGTTGCCCAATCCCTGCTGCGAGACGAGCGAAGGTTGGGCGGGGTCGGCTACATCGAAAACCTCGACCTGCAGGCCCTGGGTGCGCAACTGCTGGTCAACCGCTTGACCCACCCCCAGGAGCAAGCCGCCGCTGAGCGGCTGCAGCACCGACGAGTAGCCGGACAGCGAGACCTGACCGGCCAGGGTGGGCCGGTCGGGGTTGCTCAGGTCGACAACGTAGAGCGGGTCGGTCTGGTTGTAGGTGACCACGTAGCCGAGGTCGCCGATGAAGCGCACGGAGTAGATCTTCTCGCCTTCCCCCAGGCCGCGCAGTGCCGCCACTGTCACCAGGGTGCCGTTTTGGGGCTGCAGGACGCTGACCATGTTGTCGGAGAGCTGGGCCGGAGCGGGCTGGCCGTCCACCGGTGCCGGCGTGGGTTCGCCCACCGTCGTTGCTACCCGCAGGTAGCCGTCGTACTCCGACAGGGCGTACTGGCCGATCAATGTCCCCGGCACGCTCCCCGCCCCCAGGTACTGCGGCGCCGCCGGGTTGGAAATGTCGAACCCGTAAACATCGGTGTTGGCGTTGTCGCTCGGCCATACCACGTAAGAAGGTACGTCCGGGCAGGCTTCACCACGGACCGGTCGGCAGCCCGGGCTCGCCTGGTAGTTCCAGGCCGTCGTCGCCACGAATACGTGAGTGGCACTGGCATAGACGTTCTCGGCGTTGCCCATCACGGTCACTTCATGGCCGGCAGAGTTGGAGGTCGGACCGAAGGAGACGAGCGAGACCGTGCCCAGGCCCGAGTTGACGGCGGTGTGATAGGTGCCCGAGCAGGATGCGGGATTGACGGCGGTGGACGCCGAGGGGCCCCGGCCGGCCCGGACGGTAACCGAAGGAAGCCAATCTGACGCCTTCGAGGACTCGATGATCATCTTGTTGGCCGCCACCGCGATCCGCTCGGCCGCTGCCGTCCCGCTCAGAGGGTAGGCCCAGCGCAGCCGGGGCTGGTTGGTAAGGGCGAGCACCACTTGCCCGTTGATGAGCCTCGCTCCCTGCTCCTGGCCCTGGAACCAAAACGTCCGCACCACCGCCGGGTGAGCGGGGTCGGCCACGCTGACCACCACTACGTGGGTCGAAGGTGGGGTGCCCTCGGCGTAGTTGTACTGCGGCTGGGTGCCTATTCCGTCGCCCACAATCACGACGTCCTGGCCCACCAGGAACAAGCCGTCCGCCCCTGCCAACTGCGCCAGCCCCAGGAAGCCATCGAGGTGCGGCGTGGCCCCGCCCACGTCGACGACCTGGATCCCGATGGGTTGCCGGCGCAACACGACCATGATCTGGCCGTCGGTCTTGACCATGTCCGGCTCGTCGACGCCCGCCTCCTGGTCGTTGGTCGTCGAGTAGCCCGTTTGCGACGAGCTGGAAGCGGCGCTCGACGAAGCCGCACTTTGCGCAGCGGTGGCTCCGGCCATGGCTCCGGCTGGGGCTGCGGCCGGGGCCAGCTCCCTTGGGAGAGCGGGCATCCGTGGCCCGGCGACGCCAGCTATGGCGTAGAAGCCGGGAGCACTCCCGGCGGGAGTGGGAAGGCCGTACGGGCCCACCTCTTTCAAGGCCTCCGCTTTGACTTGCCGGAGCATCTGCGCGCAACTCGTGTACGAGACCAGCTCGGCGCCCGTCAGCCTCACAGCCGGCCGTACCGGGCCCGGGCCCGTCCTGGCCGCACCACCCAGTTGCCCGGACGCCTCGAAGCTGAGCCCTGCCAGGCACGTGGCCGCCAGCAGCCCGGCGACGACCGACCTCACTTTCGGACGCTTCATGGCTCCAACCTCCCCTTTGCGTCCGTTAGTGCCGGTGGGGAGGCTCGATCAACCGGCCGTTCGGGGGCTCTTTTGGCGCCGGGCGGGGGCTCTGCGGGGCGCGCCACGGGGCCCCCGGGGCGCCGCCTTCTGCGGCAGGCTAGTGCCGCGCCAGCTCAGCTGGTGTGGACCACGAGCAGGTGACAGGGGCAGTGGTGTGCCACCCGGTTGGGCACCGAGCCGGTCAGGAACCGGCGGGCTCCTATCATGCCCCGGTTGCCGACCACGATGAGATCTGCGTCCTCGTACTCGGCGATCTTGACCAGCGCGTCCGCCGGGTCCCCTTCGGCCGTATGCGTGATGGCCTCGAGGCCGGCGGCGCGCGCCGTCTGGGCCGCCTCCTCGCAGACGCGAAGGGCATCCTTTTCCATACCCGCCAGGTCGGGGGCGACGAATTCCGGGCTCATGGACGCCAATGTCGTCGTCGCCTTGTAGGCATTGACGATATGGACGGCCGCTCCTGTCGCCTGGGCCAGACCGATGGCGTGATCTACGGCCACGGCGGCCGACGCAGAGCCGTCGGTCCCCACAACTATTTTCTTGTACATCCCCCATCCCTCTCCGGTCCCGGCCCTAGCAGGCAGACGTCCTGCGACGAGGGGCGATCTTAGCCACACCTAACTCGCTGGGTATGGCTAGGCCACACCTGCACCCGCACCTGCTTGACACTGCGTGCCGCGTTCGGACTACTGTAGTTCGATATGGACGAATTCCGCGCAGAAACGAACATTCTTCTGGCTGAGGTGAACAGCCAACCGGCGTGCTGGCGGCGCGCTGCTCAAGTGGCCTCAGCCGGCGGCCTGCCCGAGCACGGCAGCCGGGTGGCCCTCGTCGGCTGCGGGACGTCTCGGTACATGGCAGAGGCGATCGCGGCGTGGCGTGAAGGCGGCGGCTGGGGGGAGACCGATGCGTTTGCCGCTTCGGAAATGCCGCTGGGGCGGGCCTATGACGTCGTCGTAACTATTTCGCGCTCCGGGACGACGACCGAGATCCTCCGCCTCATCGAGGCGCTGCCGCCCCAGACCGAGGTGTTGGCCATCACCGGTTCGGAGTCGACCCCGGTGGCGAAGGCCGTGAGGAGCAACATCTCCCTGCCGTTCGCGGACGAGCAGGCCGTGGTCCAAACCCGTTTCGCGACGAGCGTCGTCGCCTTGTGGCGGGCACACTTCGGCCACGACATCGAGCACCTGGCGGGCGTGGCCGAGGAACGGCTNNCGGCGCCGTTGCCGGGCGGACTGGGCGAGTACCGGCAATTCGTGTTCTTAGGCCAGGGACCTGGCGTCGGGTTGGCCAACGAGGCGGGCTTGAAGCTGCGGGAGGCATCGCTCGCCTGGACCGAGTCTTACCCGTCCATGGAGCTCCGGCATGGACCGATCAGCCTCCTCGAAGCCCACAGCCTGGTGTGGTCGCTCTGCGAGCTACCGGTCGGGCTCAGCGACGAGATCAGGGCCACCGGGGCCACGCTCGAACCGCCCGCGCCCCAAGGGGACCCGATGGCCGAACTGGTGCGGGCCCAGCGC
>PMLI01000417.1 GCA_003158835.1 Acidimicrobiaceae bacterium | reverse complement strand
CCGGCCAGGCTCGTACCGGCGCCGCGAGCCAGGAGCGCCGCCCCGGCCTCGGCGGCCAACCGGGCCACGGCCTGGACGTCGGCGTGGTCGACGGGGAAGACGACCCCGAGAGGGACATAGCGGTAGTTCGACGAGTCGGTGGCGTAAGCGGCCCTGGTCGTGTTGTCGAAGCGGACTTCGCCCCGGAGCGCGCCGGTAAGCGCCGCACCCAGGGCAGCGCGCTGCGGGCCCGTAAGTTTTGCAGGCCTTCTGGACATTTGCGGGGTACTACAAAGCCCGCACGAGCTGCGCCATGAGCTCGCCCGCCTCGGTCGGGTTGAGCGCCACCTTCACGCCGGCTTCGCCCAGCGCCTCCATCTTCGCCCGGGCCGTTCCCTTGTTCCCGGAAATGATCGCCCCGGCGTGGCCCATGCGCCGGCCCGGAGGTGCCGTCACCCCGGCGATGTAGGCCACGACGGGCTTGGTGACCCGGTCGGCGATAAAGGCCGCCGCCTTCTCTTCTTCAGTGCCCCCTATCTCGCCGATCAGCATCACCGCTCTTGTGCTCGGGTCTGCCTCGAACGCGGCGAGGCAGTCGACAAAAGTCGTACCCGGGACGGGGTCGCCGCCTATGCCGACACAGGTGGTGACACCGATCCCCATCTGCTTCAACTCGTAAAGGGCTTGATAAGTAAGCGTCCCGCTGCGGCTGACGATGCCGACGGGGCCCCCCGCCCGGGCTATCTCCCCGGCCGTTATGCCGATATTGCATTTGCCGGGGCTGATGACCCCCGGGCAGTTGGGCCCGATCAGGCGGACCGATGGGTATTTGTGCCGCAGCTCGCTGTAGACCCTGGCCTCGTCCTGGGCCGGGATGCCTTCGGTGATGCAGACGATCAGGTCGATGCCGGCGGCCGCCGCCTCCAGGACCGAACCGGGCGCCACCTTGGCGGGGACAGCCACAAAACTGGCGTTGGCCCCCGTCGCCTCCCTGGCCTCGGACGCGGTTGCAAAGACGGGGATACCTTCGACGTCCTGGCCACCTTTGGCCGGGTTGACACCGGCCACCACGTTGGTGCCGTAGTCCCGGTTGCGCAGGCCATGGAAGCGGGCCTGGCCACCGGTCAGGCCGTGGACGACCACCCTGGTCTTCTCGTCGACGTATATGCTCATTTTCCGCTGCCTGCCAGGTCTACGGCTTTGCGGGCGGCGTCCATCATGTTAGGTGAGCTGATCACCATTTCGGATTCCACGGTGCGCAATATCTCCCTGCCCTCTTCGGCGTTGGTGCCATCCAGGCGGACCACCATGGGGACCTTTATGTCCACTCGGCCCAGGGCCGTGACGATCCCGTTGGCGACCTCCTCACCCCGGGTTATACCGCCGAAAATATTTACGAAAATGGAGCGGACGCTCGGGTCCGAGGAGATCACCTCGAGGGCGCTGGCCATAACTTCGGCGCTGGCGCCGCCGCCGATGTCCAGGAAATTGGCCGGCCGCCCACCGACCTGGTTCACGACGTCGCAGGTGCTCATGGCCAGCCCGGCCCCGTTGGCGATTATCCCGACGAAGCCGTCCAGGCCCACGTATTGCAGACCGGCCCGACGAGCATGGCGCTCCCGCTCGTCGAGCTCGGCCGTCCCCGCAAACTCCTCCCATTCGGGATGGCGGAAGGCGGCATTGTCGTCCAGGGTCACCTTGGCGTCGAGAGCCTTCACCCGGCCGTCGGTGGTGAGCACAAGAGGGTTCACCTCGACCAGGTCGGCATCGCCCTCGGTGAAGCAGCGGTAGAGGCTCACCAGCACGGCGGCCGCGCCCGGTCTGGCCCGTTCGTCGAGACCGGCGTCGGCCACTAGTCGTTGGGCCTGGGCCTCGCTGAAGCCCGTGTAGGGATCGATGTGCAGGCGCGTGATGGCGGCCGGGTCCTCGGCCGCGACCTGTTCGATTTCGACACCGCCTTTGGCCGACACCATGGCCAGGTGGTCCTTGGCCCCCCGGTCGAGGGTGAAGCTGGCGTAGTACTCGCGCTCGATGTCGGAGGCCCGCTCGAGCCAGACCCGGCGTACCACGTGCCCGCGAATGTCCATGCCGAGGATGGAGCCGGCATGAGCACGAGCCTGTTCGGCATCGCCCGCCAGCTTGATGCCTCCGGCCTTGCCCCGGCCCCCGACCTGGACCTGGGCCTTGACGACCACGGGATAGCCGAGCCGTTCTGCCAGCTCGACAGCCTCCTGCGGACTTGTCGCGATGCCTCCCGGCGAGACGGGGACGCCAAAACGGGCGAAGTACTGCTTGCCCTGGTACTCGAACAAGTCCACCGAATGCTCCTTGCCGGGGTTGCGGACCGCACAAGACTACCGGGGCGCTCCGAGGACTGCGAGCCGGCACAGCCGGGGCGGCCGCGCCTGTGCCCAGTCCCCGTCAGGAGGTCCCCGCCCCGCTGACGTGGCAAGATGGCGCGACATCACGACCACACCAGGCTCTGGGCCCCCCTCAGAGGTTCGTCTGGCGGCGCGTGGCACCGTAGCGCCCTTCCTGCCCACGTTGAAGGGCTATCGAAGGTCCTGGCTGGTGGCCGATCTGACCGCCGGCTTAACGCTCGTCGCCATCGCCATCCCCGAGCAAATGGCGACGGCCCACCTGGCCAACTTGCCTGCCGTGGCAGGCTTCTACGCCTTTATCGCCGGCTCCCTGCTGTTCGCTCTTCTGGGGCGCCACCCACGGTTGTCGGTCGGGGCGGACTCGACGATCGCGCCCGTGTTCGCGGCCGGCGTAGCGGCCGTGGCGGCTACCGGATCCGCCACTTATACCCACCTGGTGAGCACGGTGGCGCTGCTGGTGGGAGCCGTACTGGTGGGGGCGGCGCTGCTCCGGTTGGGCTGGATCGCCGACTTCCTGCCTCTGCCCGTCATCGACGGGCTCCTGGCCGGCATCGGCGTCGAGATCCTCGTGAAACAGTTGCCGACCGTCCTGGGGTTGCCCGGCGGGGGCACGACGACCATCGGCCGTGCCCGGGCCGTCATCGACCAGTTCGGCCACGTGAACGGCTGGACCTTTGTCATCGCCGCAGGCGTCCTCGCCGTCGTCGTCGGCGGCGAGAAAATTGACCACCGGATCCCGGGCGCCCTCATCGGCGTGGTGGCAGCGACGGTGCTCGTCGGCGTAGCCGACCTCAAGCACCACGGGGTGCGCGTGCTCGGGCCCGTCCACGCCAGCTTCCCGGCCTTGGCACTACCCAGCGCCAGCTGGCACCAGGTAGGCACGCTGGTGGTTACCGCCATCACCGTCGCCTTCTTGTGCATTGTGCAGATTTCGGCCACAGTGCGTTCCAACCCGACCGGGCCGAACCCCCGGGCCGAGGACTTCAACGTGGACCTCGCCGCCGTCGGGGCGGGAAGCATTTTGGCCGGGTTGGCCGGCTCCTTCACCGTCAACGCCAGCCCTCCCCGCACGGCTGTGGTCGGTTCGGCCGGCGGCAAAACGCAGGTGACGAGCCTGGTGGCCGTGGGCGCCATTGTGGTCGTCCTGGCCCTGGCCACGAGCCTGTTGCAGGAACTGCCGGAGGCGGCCCTGGGCGCCATCCTCATCTTCGTGGCGTCCCGGCTGTTCCACCTGGGCGAGCTGGAAAGGATCATGCACTTCGGCTGGTTCGAGTTCGCACTGGCACTGGTGACGCTGGCCACCGTGGCGCTCGTGGGCATCGAACAAGGTGTCGTCGCCGCCGCCCTGATCGCCCTGGCCTACCGGGCCCGGCTGACGGCCCGGCCCCGGGGCGCCATCCTCGGGCGCGAACCGGGTACCGAGCACTGGATCGAAACCGACGTAGGACGGCCCACCGAGCAGGTCCCGGGCGTGCTCGTCTACCTCCTGTACGCCCCCGTGTTCTACGGCAACGCCACGTACGTAGCCCAGCGCCTGCGCCGGGCCGTGACCTCGGCCCCCAGTGCCGTGCGCACCCTGATCGTGGACGCCAACGGCATATCGGACGTCGATTACACGGGAGCCAAAGTCCTGGGAGCTTTGCTCGAGGAGCTGAAGGATAACGATGTCTGCGTCGCCCTGGCCCGGGCGTCCCATCTTGTCCACCACGACCTGAAGCACGCCGGGCTCATCGAAACCATCGGCACCGACCGCCTCTTCGCCAGTGTGGAAGAGGCGGTGCGTTCGCTGAACAAGCCGCCGGGGCCCGCTCCCGCCCCCCCGGTGGCAGGCCCCTAGGACGTTCGCGCTTGCCGACCGCGGCCAGGTCCGGCCATGCTGGATGGATGCCTAGAGCCCTGATAACCGGGATTACAGGACAGGACGGGTCCTACCTGGCCGAACTGCTGCTCGCCCAGGGGTACGAGGTGGTGGGAGCCCACCGCCGCAGCAGCACCGTGACCTTCGAGCGCATCGCCCACTTGATGGACAAGATCACCCTGGTCTCGGCCGACCTGCTCGACGAGTCCTCCCTGCTGAGGGCGCTGCGCGACCACCGGCCCTCCGAGGTCTACAACTTGGCGGCCCAATCGTTCGTGATGACGTCGTGGGCCCAGCCGGTCCTGACCGGCGAAGTTACGGCCCTCGGAGTGATCAGGCTGCTCGACGCCATCTTGACTGTGGACCCCACCATCCGGTTCTACCAGGCCAGTTCCTCGGAAATGTTCGGCAAGGTGGTGGAGAGCCCGCAAACAGAGCGCACGCCCTTCTACCCTCGCAGCCCCTACGGGGTGGCCAAGGTTTACGGGCACTGGGCCACGGTCAATTACCGGGAGAGCTATCAGCTCCACGCCAGCTCGGGCATCCTCTTCAACCACGAGAGCCCCCGGCGCGGCCTCGAGTTCGTCACCCGCAAGGTCACCAACGCGGTAGCACGGATCAAATTGGGGCTGGCCGACCATGTCAAGCTCGGGAACCTCGACTCCCAGCGAGATTGGGGCTATGCGCCCGATTTCGTCCGGGCCATGTGGCTGATGCTCCAACAGGACGAGCCCGGCGACTTCGTGGTGGCCACGGGCGAGACGCACTCCGTGCGCGAGTTCTGCCAGGTCGCGTTTGGCCACGCCGGCCTGGACTGGGAACGTTACGTCCGTGTCGACGAGGCCCACTTCCGCCCGGCCGAGGTGGACCTGTTGATAGGGGACGCGACCCGGGCTCACACCGTGCTCGGCTGGAAGCCCGAAGTGAGCTTCGAGGACCTGGTGTGCATGATGGTGGACGCCGACCTCGCCGCCCTCAGCTGACACCGGCCGGCCCCGGCCACTCAGCGCTGCCTTTCGCCTCTCACCTCGGCCCGGGCCGAAGCGTCACTTCTTCGTGCTCGAGGACTCCCGCGGGCGGTCGCTGAGCCCGTTCCGGGGAGAGCGGTGGCACACGATGGCCACGGCCTTGCCAGCCGACGCCACGTCATCGGGCCCGAGGCCGTGGGGAGTGGTGGCGTCGCCGAAGGCGTACACCTTCCCGCTGGCGGCGAGCAGGTAGTACCCGCCGCCGTTGTAAGTTGGGTTCACGGCGACCGCCGTGTCCTTGATGCCTTTGCTAGGCAATGAACCGGTGAACTTGGCGTCCCCGAAAGCAAAAACGCCGCCGTCTCTGGCCACGAGGAAGTAGCCGCGTCCGTCGGCGGACGCCACCATGGCCACGATCGGCTTGCGAAGCCGCAATTTGGCGGTGGAACCGTAGAACCCGGCGTCCCCGAAAGCAAAAACGCCGCCTCCGTGCGAGACTAACCAATACCCCCGGCCGTCCGGCGTGACTGCCATTCCCACAATGATCGTGTTCATGTGAAAATTGCCCGCCGACCCGAAATAGCCGGCGTCCCCGTAAGCAAAAATGCCGCCGTCGCGGGAGACCAGCCAGTACCCCCGGCCGTCCGGCGTGGCTGCCATCCCGACGATGGGCCGGTGCAAGTGCAACTTGCTGGCCGAGCCGTACCAGCTGGCATCCCCGAAGGCCAGGACGCCGCCTTTGCTCCCCACCAGCCAGTAGCCCGCGTAGTCCGGTGTCGCCGCCATGGCCCGGACCTGGCCGGCCAGCGAGGTGCCAAAAGCCGTGCCGTACGAGGCGGCCGCCCCGAAGGCGTCGACGTCGCCCTTGGAACCGGCCACCCAGTAGCCGTCGTCCGGCCCGAGGCGGACGCCGGGAGGCGCCTGGGCCTGGGTTGGACCGGGCGGCTCGGCAGTGGTCGTCGTGGGCGTGGTGGGCGTCGTGGTGGTCGTGGGCGTTGTGGTGGTCGTGGTCGTCGTCGGGCCGGTGGTGGTCACCGTGGCCGAGCCGCCTACCCGGAACCAGTCGCTGCGCAGGCCGAGGTCGGCCGCGAACTGGTCACCGGTCAAGGTGACCGAGCCGGCGCTGCCGACCACGGTCAACTCCTCGACCCGGCCCCCGATCTGACCCAAGCCGTTGCGCTTGGTCACCACCACCGCCTGGAAAGTGCCGACCGATGGGAACGCCGACTCGAGGGCGTCCACAGCCACATCGACGGTCCAGGCGTGCACGGGATTGGCCGCCACCGCGTCCCCGAGGTCAGGCACAGCCGGGAAGGCGCCGGCCGAACTGTAACCCCCCGTCGAAGCCGAGTACTCGGTCATTGCGACGCTCCCGGCGGGCCCGCAGGACGTCCCGGCGTCGCAGTAAAGCACCTGGCCGGCAGTGGCAGCCACCTCCGCGTCCGCGGTGTTGCCGTACTGATCGGGCAGGCCGGTGTACATCTGGCACGTGACGGTGTCGCAGATCTCGCCCGCGGACGCGACGAAGGCCAGGGCGTAGCTGCGGGCCGCCACCGCCTGAGCTTCGAGTTCCGCCGCGCCACCCAGGTTCGCCCAGTTCACCGGCGACTCGGCCGGCACGACGCCGTCCACGTAATCCTCCAGCGGCAGAAGGTTGTCCGTTTCGCCCGCCGGCTGAGCGACGAGAACTCCCTGGTAGGTGCGAGACCCGATCCCGGGAATGCACGCCTGCAGCTGCGATGCCCCGAGGCCGGCAGCTTGGGCAGGGCTTGTGCCGGCTTGGGCGCTGACGATGTTCACTGCGGCCGTCGTGGTGGCGACCTGCTGCCACGGGCCGGCGCAGCCAGGGCCGGTGAGGACGTCCTGCCCGACGGCCGACCTGGTCACCTCGAAGGCCGCCGCGCTGATCGGCGTCCCGCCCGTCCAAGTGGCCACCAGTTCGCCACCCGCGACGGCTGACGCGATCGTGTTGTGGCCGTCGAGCTCCAACAGATGGACCGTGATGTCCGGCTCGGGAGCAGCCAATGTCCCCAGCGTCGTGCCTCCGTAGTAGTGGCCCAGGATCTGCTTGTAACCCCAGCCGAACTCCGAGGCGTACCCGAAGGCGCCCCACTGGCCCATCCCCCGTCCATGGCCGAAGCCATAGCCGGAAACCCGGACCGCCAGCGCGGCCTGCGTCTTTGCCACCAGCGCCGGTGCCGGGCCCGGCGCACCGCCGGTCGCCGGCGCGCTCACCAACAAGCCTGCCAACACCAAGGCAGTGGCGACAGGGGCGGTGGTACGAATGGCACAGGGCCTCGGCCAGCCGCTCGAGAGCCCCATGAGTTTGCGCAGCAATATGTCTCCCGGTATGTGCAACCCCGTCCCGGCCCGGTCCTGCTTGATAAGGTCGGCATGAAGCGGACGAAAATTGAGTGGAGCCTAACCGGCGGCAGCACCTAAAAGGGGGACCGTGGGCCGCTCCCGGCCCGGCTCAGCCGGGAACCCCGGCAGGCAAGGTGCGGGGCACGCCGCCGACCAGGAGGCCGGGGTCAGGAGGAAATGGCCACAATCGGCGCCGATGGGGCGCCCGGGCTCAAGGGGACTTCGTAGCGGGCTGAGCCAAAATCGTATACCTGGCCGCCGGGACCGGCGAGCCAGTAGCCCCGACCGTACGGGCCCGGGGCTATACCGACGATGGTCGCAGCGGCCTTGCCGGCCGCCTCGCCGCCATAGAAATGGGCGTCGCCAAAGGCAAAGACACCACCATCGGAGGCGACCAGCCAGTAGCCGAGCCCGTCGGGCGTGGCCGCCATGGCCACTATCGGCTTGTTCAGATGAGACTTGCCCGTAGAGCCGAAAAAGTGGGCGTCGCCAAAGGCAAAGACA
>PMLI01000096.1 GCA_003158835.1 Acidimicrobiaceae bacterium | reverse complement strand
CTCGAGGTCTATATCGGCTACCTGCGCCGCAAAACCGAAGCCGACGGGGAAACGAGGCTCATCCACACCGTGCGAGGCGTCGGCTATGTTATGCGGCTGCCGGCGGAGATGAGGGGATGAGGAGAGCGGCCCGCGCACAGACATGGAACTGAACTGGGCTCCTCGGCACTCGTGGCAGGACGGCAGCACCGTCGCCCCGGGCCCGCTCCCTCCCTGGCCCGTGCCGCTGCCGGGCCAGCCACCACCGCCGGCGGGCGCCGGCACGTCGAGCGGGCCTGACCAAGCCGGCGCCGGACCTGAGGTCACGGCCGACGCCGCCGCCGCCGGCGACGACGTCCCGGTCCTGGGAACCGGCCCGTCACGGCAGGCCTCCTTCGCATGGCTGCGAGACGTCAGTTTCCGGACCCGGATAAGCGTCCTGGTCGGGGTGGCCGTAGGCATCGCCGTCGCCATGGCCGCTTTGGTGTCGTACCTGGCCGTCAGCCGGCAACTGGAACAGCAGGCGAACTCCAATCTTCAAAGCGCGGTCAGCCAGTTGCCGACCCTGGTTCGTTTCGAAGGACCGGGCGAACTGAGCCAGGCCGCTTTCATCAACTTTCAGCTGCGGACAAACGACCAGATCCAGGTCATCATCAACAGTTCCCAGGGGGCCGAGGTCTACTCGGTGAACGCCCGGCAGGACACCATGCCCCAGAGCACATTCTTCAAGCTCACGGCCGCCGCCAACCAGGCTCTGGCGGCTAGCCCGGACACCCAGAGCGTGCAGACCCTGCAGGGCTCAGACGGGAACCCGTACCGGGTGGCCACCGTCAGCGTGATATCGGGCGAGCTGGCCGTGCAAATCGGTTACCCGCTGGCAAACGTGGACGACACGCTGGCGTTCCTACGCCTGATGCTCGTCCTGGTCGCTCTGGGCGGCGTGGCCGTCGCGGCCGGGCTCGGCTGGCTCGTGGGCCGAGCGAGTATCCGGCCCGTAGAGACACTGTCCTGGGCGGCCGAGCACGTAGCCGAGACGCAAGACCTGTCAGCCACCATCGACGACACCGGCAACGACGAACTAGGCCGCCTGGCCCGCAGCTTCAACGCCATGCTCGGAGCGCTGGCCGCCTCCCGGCAGCAGCAGGCCCAGCTCGTGTCGGACGCCGGCCATGAACTGCGCACCCCCCTCACCAGCCTGCGCACCAACATCGAGGTGCTCATCCGGACTCGCGACCTGCCCAGCAACGACCGGGAAGCGCTGCTGGCCGACGTGGACTCCCAGCTGAAAGAGCTGACCACGATGGTAGGCGACCTGGTCGACCTGGCCCGGGAAGACGAAAAACCGGACGAGGAGGAGCCGGGACCGGTGCCCTTCGCCGAACTGGTGCAGCGGGCCGTGGACAGGGCGCACCGACGGGCGCAGTCCTTGCACTTCGACGTCTCGCTCCAGCCCGGCCAGGTCCGGGCCCAGCCTGCCTTGCTGGAACGGGCCGTGATGAACGTCCTCGACAACGCGGCCAAGTGGAGCCCTCCGGGGGGACGCGTCGGCGTGAGGCTCGAGGCGAACAGTGCCTGGCACCTGACCGTCACCGACGAGGGCCCGGGGGTGGCCGTCGAGGACCTGCCACACATATTCGAACGGTTTTACCGGGCCCAGTCGGCCCGGTCGATGCCCGGTTCTGGATTGGGGTTGTCAATAGTCAAGCGAGTCGTCACCTCCCACGGCGGCACAGTCGAAATAACGTCGCCCGCCGGCGGCGGGGCCCGGGTGGACATCGAGCTGCCCCTCGACCAGGAGCAGACGGGCTGAGCGAGGCGCGGCATTGGTCAAGGGCCAGGAAGGCGCAATCCCATCTCCGTCAGGTCGGCGGGTGTGTCGAAGTCGGCGAAGACACGCCTCTGCTTGCTCCGGGGCCAGTGCCCTTCGTCCAGGAACACAATGCCGGGCCGGCGCAGCAGTACCCTCATGGACCGCTCGCCCGCCTGCACCAGCGGGCGTGCCGCGCCGAGGTCTTCCTGGGACCAGCGGGCGCACAGCGGCTGGGGACGGCCGCTAACGATCGGGACCACCGATGCGGGCTCGGGCCAGGCCGCCAGCAAACCCAGATCTTCCGCACTCACGAAGGCAAGATCGCAGGCCAGCACCAGGACGGGGCCGAAGTGACCCATAGCCCGCAAGGCGTCCAAGGCGGCACTGGTGGCCACCAGGGGGCCCTGTCCAGGAGGTTGCTCGCCAATGGCCGTCAGTCCCGACCGGCCCGGTCCCACCTCGACCACGGGGCTCGCTACTTCTCCCAGGACACCCGCCAGGCGCACCGCATTGGGCACGCCGCCGATCTCGACCAGCGCCTTGTCGAAGCCCATACGGCGGCTGGCCCCACCCGTCAGAAGGGCGCCGGCCACGGCCGGCCCGCCGGTCACGCCGCGCCCCGGGTCACCGAGCCAGTCGCCCCGACCAACCTGAACTCGGTGAGGCTCTCATGGGGCCGGCTCCTGGCACAACGTGTGCCCATTGTCGCGCCCCCCAAACGTATGTTCGCTGGCGTCGATTGTCTGGAGGAGGGAATCCCCATTAGCCTGCGCCCAATGCTCTCAATGCCCACCGGTCCCCGGCGGCGCCGCCGGGACCGCACCGGAGGCCATGGGGAGGGAGGGCCGTGATCCCGTTCTACGTCGCCGGCGCGTGTTTGGTGGTGGCGCAGATCCTCGGCATTTACGCCCTCGTGACCCGCAAGGCCGACTTTGTCTTCGCCGTCGTCATGGTGCTGCTGGTCGTGGTGGCCCTGGCCTCGGGCGCAGACGGCGTCTACCGCCAGTTGCACTGAGAGGGGCATTCGGCACCGGCCCCAGGCCAGGACCGTGCCCAGGGCCAGCAGCACCGTCACCACGGGAGAGCGGCCGCCGCTGTCACGCCCCCACGGCCATCAGGGCCAAATAAGCCGCGTGCCACGGTACAGCGAGCGCGCCAGCGCGGTGTCCTCAGCCGTTGCGAAGTCGATCGGCTTGCGCACCAATTTGTACTGCGCGACGGCCTTCGCCTCTGGGGCCCACTCCCCGAACGTCTCCACTCCGATGCCCAGGCCGGCCAGGTGGTGATCGAGGGCGAGCGCGCTCTCGATCCTCCACTCGGCTTCGCCGTGAGCGACGTCGAACGTCGGTCCCTGGGCCTGGGCGACGAACTCGACACATGTTGCGGCATGGGCAGTGCAGTAACTGAAGGCTCGGAACTCGGCCCGCAGGAAGTCGGCGGCCGCAGTGCGGTGGGCAGCCAGGAACTTGCGGTTCACAACCTGGACATTGAAGGTGCCCGCGATCCCGAACTGGCCGGGCGTCCACATCGTGAACGGGTCGTGATCGGCGCGCAGGGTGATCGGTTCGTTCGACTGGTATGCCTCGAGAGCATCGAAACTCCCGTGGACGAGGAGGAGGGGGTCGTACGTCGGGTCTTCGACCAGGCGGACCTTCGAAACGTCGACTCCGGACTTCACCAGCATCTCGTGGAGCACGACCGGGAGCACCGTGTGATAGGCGAGGGTCTTGCCTTCGAGTTGGGTGAGCTTGGTGATACCCGCCCGGGTCAGCAGCGCGTAGTCGGACGTGTCCCCGTAGGTGGAGATGCCGACGAAGTTGGACCCGTCCGCTTCCTGGACAATGGCGTCGGCGGCGCTGCCTTCGCCGGTTATCTGGGCGGCGTCGGCCGAGACGAGCGCATAGGGCGATGCGCTGGTCGGGACGTCGATGAAGTCGACATGGAGACAGAGGTCGGTGAAGTACCCCAGCTTGCCGGCCGCGTAGACGTCGATGATCCCGGCCGAGGCGTCATAACCGAACGGCGAGGCGAAGTGGACGGTGCCGGCGGCCTTGTTGGCGGCGCACTCGGCTGAGCCCGGCGCCAGCGCTGCGGGACCGGAGCCGGTAGGACGTGTGGCCGCTCCGGCCGAACACGGGACCAGGACCAGGAACACACATGCAAGCGCAATAGCTGCTGTCGTCACGCGCCTCGCGGCGCAGCCCATCTCCTTCAACGTCCCGTCCTTTCGGTCGTCACTTCGGGCCTTTCAGTCGTCACTTCGGGCCTCGCACCGGCTGGACGCTTCGCGGCCGGTTTGGCAGCGAGGACGGTCCGACCTCGCGAAACCCTACCGGCTCGGTGCCGCCAACGGGACCGACGTCGGGGGGTTCGGTCCTCCGGCTCAGCGCCGCGCCGACCCGGCCGGGTGCCATGACAGCACCCTGCGTTCGACCAGGGTCACCAGGAGAGTGAACGCCAGGCCGAGCAAGGACAGGCAGAAGATGGCGGCGTAGATCTGGGGCAGGTAGTTCTCTTGGAACCCGACCTCGATCAGGGACCCGAGGCCGCTCGCCGTCCCGGCGGTCGAAAACTCGGACACTACGGCACCGATGACCGACAACGGAAAGCAGATCCGCGCCGCTGCGAACAGGAAGGGCAGGCTTGACGGGATCCGCAGGTGCAGGAGGACCTCGAGACGCGACGCATGCAGGGTTTGGAAGTACTGGAGAGCCCCCGGGTCGATGGAGCGGAGGCCAACGAGCGAGTTGACCAGGAGGGGGAAGAAGACGATGATCCCGGTCACCAAGTAGCGCGGTGTCATCGTGAAACTGAAGGCGACGGCCAGCCCGGGGGCGAGGCTGACGACCGGGGTGACGTTGAGGATCACCGCCAGAGGCATTACGGCTCGCTCGACGACTGGGATATGGCTCATGGCGATGGCAAGGCTGAAGGCGATGACGAAGCTCGCCCCGAGACCGACACCGCTCTCCTCCAGGGTGACCCCGGCGGCGTCGAGGAACTCGCGGGGATGGTCCACGATCTGGGACCAGATCGCTCCGATCCGGGGGATCAAGTACGCATTGTGAAGGGCGACGAGCTGCCAGGCCAGCACCAGGAGCCCGAGCAACACGGCGGCCGGGGCCCAGCGCGCTACCAATCGGGCGGCTCGTCGACGGCGCCGGGGCGCATGCGTCGTCCGTCGGAGGTTGGTCATGGCCGCGGTTGCCCTGCGTGCATGACGCTGCGCAGCGCCAAGCGGACCTCACGCTCCACGTCGCGGAACGCGTCGCTCACCTCCACCAGATCCCCGCGCGGGCGCTCCAGTGTGACCGGGATGACGGCCGCCACCCGTCCCGGAGCGTGCGTCATGACTACGACCTCGTCCGATAGCAGCACCGCTTCGGAGACCGAATGGCTGACGAACAACACCGTCGTGCCCGTTGATTGCCAGAGCTGGAGAAGCTCGTGGCGCAGCACCTCACCCGTCAGCTCGTCGAGAGAGGAAAACGGCTCGTCCATGAGCAGGACGGCCGGCTCGTGAACGAAGGCCCGCGCGATCGCGACGCGCTGGCGCATTCCGCCCGAAAGCTCGGCCGGCCGCCGATCGAGGACTTCGCCGAGGCCGAGAGCACGCAGCACCTCTGCCGGGTCACGGGCCGGCTTGGGACGGCCGGTGCCGGCGGACCGGTTGAGCTCGAGGGGAAGGCGGGCGTTCTCCAGCACGGTCCGCCACGGCAAGAGCGCCAGCGCCTGAGGCACGAAGCCGATGTGCTTCAAGCGGCGGGCGTACTCGGGGTCCTCGCCGAAGATGGAGATGGCACCGGTGTCCGGGCGGTCGAGGCCGGCGACAACCCGCAGCAGGGTCGACTTGCCGCAACCGCTCGGCCCGATGAGGGTGACGAACCGCCCCCGAGAGACCTGCAGATCGACCGGGCCCAGGGCCGGGACCGGACCGTCCTCGCTCACGTACGTCTTCGCAACACCCGAAACGACGAGCCCGGGTTGGTCCTCCACCGCGGACCTAAGAACCCAGGCCGGCCGCGCCCGACCGGTGTGTATAGGTGGCGCGGAAACCCTGATCGTAGGCCATCCAGAAGACGTTACCGCCAGGTCCAGACCACACGCAGGTGCGCCGGGGGGCGCGGGCGCCCCCCTTGCCGGCGCCGTCGCCCCCGCCGCCGGCCCCGCCCAGACGGGCCAGCGGCCCGCCGCCGCCCGCGCCCAGGCCGCCGCCGAATGGCGGAAGCTGCAATCCGTTCCCACCGCTCCCGACTGGCTGGC
>PMLI01000182.1 GCA_003158835.1 Acidimicrobiaceae bacterium | reverse complement strand
CTCATGCCCGGACTGGGCCGACCCCTGCAAGCATTCCGCGGCCGTGTGCTACTTGGTGGCGGACACGCTGGACGCGGACCCGTTCCTCCTGTTCCTGATGCGGGGGCGGGACCGGGACAGCTTGCTGGCGGGGTTGAGGGCCCGGCGGGCGGCCGACGGAGGGGGCGTGGCCGAGGACGGGGGGCGGCGGTTGCGAGGGCAGGGTGACGCAGCCGGCGACGGGGGCCGGGGGCGGCGAGCGCGGCGGGGCGTGGGCGGCGTGGGCGGCGTCGGCGGCGTGGGCTCTGAGCAGGCGGCATCCTCGGACACCGACTCCGGCGTCGACGCCCGCGAGGCGTGGGCGCGGTGGGCAACTGTTTCGGCCGGTGGTGCCCCGCCGATGCCAGCAGTCCCCCTACCACCGCCCAAGCCCGGGAGGCCGACCGTGCTGGCGGTGGATCCGCCAGCCGGCTCGGGCCTTACTGCGACGTCGCTGCAGCGGCTGGCCAGCGATGCCGCGCAACGGGCCTGGGAGATGGCGCACGGTGAGCGGAGCACGGGCCTCGAGCTTTCGGCCCCGGCTGACCTGGCCCGGCGCGCCGCGGCGATGCTCGGCCCGCCGGCAGGTGGGCAAGGCGACCTTCCCGAACTGGCCTCGGTGGCCGGCGTCCCCGCCCGAGACCTCCTGAACCAGGCCCTGGCGTGGCGAGACGGAGGCAGCGAGGGGCTCTTCGTCCTGCAACAGGACTGGGACGCGGGACGCGAGCCGATGATTAGAGGACGGGCACTGCTCGGTGGGCATGCGACGGTCCGGCACAACCGGGTGACGCGGGCGGACCGGCAGCTTCGTCTCGGCCGGGACGGACGCTGGTACCCGTTCCGCAGATCGGGCCGCGGCGCCGGCGCGGCCACGTGGACGCCTGACGGGGCCCCGATCGAGCCGTCTTCCTCAGCCTCCTCGGCGCCGGACATGACGTAGCCTTACGTCACTTGCGGGGAAGCCGGGTCGCGGCCCAGATCCTCGAACAGGAGCAAGCAGGGGCGCCATTGCACGGATCTCCGGGCGCTCTACTTGCCCTGAGTTGACCAGCCAGCAACAGGGCGCGTCACCCGGCGAGAAACTCGGCTCTGACCACGCGTGGATGCCATCGACCGTGGGCCCTCGCGGCTGTCGGGCCAGGGCCGGGAGGCAAGCGGCCCCGTGGCTCCCGCGCTGTCACTTGCCAGTGTTCGCGGGAGCCATTTACAACGCACGCTGTGTGGTCCGGGTGAATTCTCATCGACGCCGGGCGGACGGCCGGGATAACACGGCGTGAATTGTGGGGCCCGTTCGACCGCCTCCCGGTAACTCCTACCCGGCGAGCGCGGGCGCACCCGGTTTGCGGAAGCGTCCGGTTGGGCTCTACTTGACGTAACCGCAGCCCCTCCCGACCTGGCGACGGCGCCTGCGATGGCCGGGGGGGTGCAGGCCGCCAGACAAGCGGGGACCCCGTAGCGGCGGCCGGCGTCCCCACCAGGTCTAGAAGACGACGCCGGAAGGCCCCGCCGCCCCCGCCTGTCCGGCTGGTCGGTTGGAACCGGCTGAAGCCGAACCGACGTGGCGGTGAAGGGCCAGCGATCGTGCCGTCGCCGACCTCGCGGGGGCTTTGTCGATCAGCGTTGTAATCCCGGCGCACATTTGCGTTGTGGTCCGGGAGGCTTCGAGAGCTTGGTGAGCGGACGGCCGGTAGCGCCGCCAACGTGTCACGGGGGCTGGGGCGCCTCGAACAGGCCGGCTTGGCGGTCCCGCTCGGTCTTTTCCCAATGGTGGGGTTTGCAGCGGGGCTGCAAATTGTCGTACGAGGTCGGCCCGTTATGGGCGACGGGGTCGACATGGTCCCACTCGAGGCCGTAGCGGCGGTTGCAGCCGGGCTCGGTGCAGCGGGTGCCGTCAAAGTCGGGGGGTGGGCCGAGCTCCAAGGCGGTGCGCAGCTCGGCGCCGATGTGGCGACCGAAATGGGCCACGGTCTCGGTACGCACGCCGTCGTGGGTGACCGCCTTTAGGAAGGCGTCGCCGGAGATGGCGCGGGCGAAGCGGACCGGCACGGGCCCACCGCCGACGATGTGGCAGTGCTCGCCCGGGTGGGCATGACCGCGGCGGTAGGCGGCGAGGTCGACCACGACCACCAGGTCGGCCCGGGGGCTGGGGCCTTTGCCGGCGCCGCTGAGCATGGACACCAGGGCGTCGGCGGCGTGGGCCTCGAAGGGCCCTGGGCGTCCTGCGGGCCCGGCGCCACGGCGCAGGCGAGAGGCCTCCGCCTCGATGCGGTTGACGATGCCTATGCCCGCGGTGGGAGGAAGAGCACCGGAAAAGCGCACCAGGCCGAGCTCGTCGCGCCAGTGCCGGAAGTAGCGGGCTTGGTGCTGGCGGGTGGCCAGGTCCTCGGCCCGGGCCGCCTGCAGGGCACGTTTGCGCACCTCTTCTTTTACCGCCCCCAGGCCTGAGGCCTTGGCCAGCTCGACCAGTTCCTCTTCGCTACCGGGGCAGACCGCTTCCCCCCGGGCCACTTCGGCCGCCTCTTTTATGGAGACCTCTCCTTTGGCCACAGCGTCGGCCGTGGCCGGCATGTCCGCCAACGAATTGGCCGTCTCCAAGTCGGTGCGGGCCTCGGCCCGGGACGTACCGGCCTGCTTGGCCAGCCAGTCCGCCCCGTCGGCAAAACCCCGTTGCTTGTGAGCACCGCACGAGATGGCTCGGGCGGCGGCCCGGGCGCGCCCACCCGAGCAGGCCTTCTCGGCCCTGGACAAGACTTCAGCCAGCACGGCGCAATCAGCACCGGAGTACAGGGCCGGGGTAAAGCTCTCGATTTCCCTACAGAGTTCTTCGGCAACGGCACGGACGCGCGGCTCCACGGCACCTCCCTCTGGGGGCTTCCACGAGCAGGCCGCCGCCAGCGCCGGCCCTGCTACACCATCAGTTGGAGGGGGCCGTCACGCCCGGCCCCGAGGACTAACTACCGAGCTAATTGTAGTCGAACGTCTGTTCGATTGTCAAGAGGAATTGCCTACCCTCTATAGGTGCCAGCCGACGGCTGCGGCCCAGGGCTCCGCCACCGAGACCACGAGGTCGACGACGGGATCCTTCACTTCGGCATAGGTCCCGGTGCCCGGCGAGATAGTGGCGAGGGAGCGCTTGAAAGCAGCGTAGGCGGGCACGGCGGCCGGATTGGCGCGGAGCCAGTCCCGGAAGAGGAGGGCCAAGCGCTCGTTGGGAGAGCCGACCAGGCGGACGTGGAGGTTCACGTCGCCTTCGGCGTGGCCCCGGCGCGTCCACAGGCGTTTTGCCCAGCGCCGCTCATCATCGACTTGGCCGGCCGGCACGTGGTCCCGCTGGTAGGCGGACCGCACGAACCCGAGGGGGCTCAATCCGGCATCGAAGGTGGCCTCGGCCGCGGCCAGGTCGTCCACGCTGACCTGGAGGTCGATCACGTCCTTGGCGGCCAGGCCGGGGACAGCCGTGCTGCCAATGTGCTCGACACGCCGGGCCAAGGGAGAAAGAGCTCGAGCGACAATGGCGATGAGGGAGGCAGCCTGGCCCGGCCAGGTCGGGTCGTAGCTGACGACGACCGGTCGCACGCTAACGGGCCGTGGGCCGGACGGGGCCACACGGTCGCGCACGACCTGAGCACAGGCCAGGGCCGCAGTGGCAGTCGTGTCCACCTCCACGTCGTAGACAGTGCCCCGGTGGACCATCTCAGCCTGGGACACTGCCATCCCCGGCACGCGGTCCGACCGGCCCGCTTCCCGGGCGGCGGCCACGGCCGCGTCGCAGCGCACACCGACCCAGAGGACTTGAAGACCGCTCAGCCCGGCCCGCAACCGGGCCTGGGAGGTGCCCCCCTCGAGGAACACGTCGTCGACGATGACGCCGGCGCCGGCCCGAGCCATGGCCGCCACCCCCTGCAGCCAGGCATCCTCCAGCCGCCGGAAGCCAAGCCCGACGGCGACAGCACCGTCAGGGGCGAAGCTGATCGTGGGCTCCCGGTCCGGCGCCGACGACGGCATGGCGGCAATCAGGTCGTCGACACCCAGGGTCAGCCACGGCTCGGGTAACAATTCCTGCAGGCAACGGGCGATCGAGGTCTTCCCCGAACTAGAACCGCCGTTCAGCACGATGATGTCAGTGCCCACGCGCCCCACCGTAACGTGGGGGTACCTACCAATCGTGCTGCATGACGGGAATAACTTATGCGTCACATTGGCGCCCCGAGGCTATGGCTGTCGACGGCCAAGCCCGAGCCCGTGGTCGGCGCGGCAGCACGGTTTCACCGTTCCTCCCTGAGCAAGCCGTTAGCGTTGGTTCGCCCGAAGTCCCATGATCCCTGGCGGAAGCGGGATGGGCCGCCTGAGCGAGCCCGTGCTGTACCGGCCATTGTCCGTGCCGTGGCGTGAACGCTCAGAGCCTTCAGCTCTCCCCGAGATCTGCCGATATCCCCTAGGTTCAGCGTCTTCGGCCCCGGGAGCGAGAGGCGACGACGTTTCGCGGCAACGTTGCTCAGAGGGGACACCACCAAACCATGTCAGCACCAAAGCATGCGGGCCCGCACCAGGGCGTCTGCCAGCGGCCCGTCTTCAGGTTCGCGTCGGTCGGAGCCATCGCGGCAATCGTCGCTGGCTTCCTGGCGGCGGTCGCCGCCAGCCCGGCAGCAGCCGGCACCGCACCGACTCCGACGATCTACACGGCCACCGACCTGACCAACACCGCAGCCACGCTCAACGCGTCGGTGAACCCCAGTGGCACCGTGACGACGATCTCGTTCTGCTACTCGGCGTCCCAGATCACGATCAACGGCAACAGTTGCACGGCGTCCGGCACCATCGGCTACGCCACAGCGACCGCGAGCCCGTCGTCGGCCTCGTCGGCAACCGTCTTCTCCGCATACGTGACCGGCCTGGTGCCGGGAACGACCTACTACTATGCCGCCGGAGCCTCCCAGACGGCCGGGAGCACCTCGTGGAGCTCACCCACGAGCTTCACCACGATGTCGGGCGCGCCTTTGGTGTGCGGCCCGAACTTCTACGAAGAGACGGGCCCTGCGAGCGGCACGCCCTACCTGTGGCGGTACGACCCGATATCTAGCGCCTACGTCGAGGTCAACCCGAGCGCCAACCAGAGCGTCGACTTGAACCCGATCGGTTACGACGCCCTCAATAACTACATCTACGGCGACACCGGGACCGGTGGGGCTATATATGAGGTGGGGGCAGACGGCAAGGAAACTAATATCGGGGCCCCCCAATACGACTTCGGCACCAGCGGGGACTTCATCCCGGGGACGAACTACTTCCTCACATTGGCGGGGNNGGACAGGGAGCCAGTACACGCTGAACTCCGTCCAGTTGGTGGCCAGCGCCAAATTCTACGGCAACGACTTCTCTCTGGTCTACGACTCGGCCAATCAGGACTACTACGGGTACGGCTTGAAGATGATAGGTGGGACTGGCGCGGACAAGTACGACGCCGAGCTGTCGAAACTAACAATCCCGGCGAGCGTGGTGACCGAACTAGAGGGCAGCAAAAGTTGGGGTTCGCTGAGCTTGCCAAACCCCGCGATAACGGTGACGAACGTGACGGACATCACTTTTCCCCCCACCTACCAACCGCCCACCAGCGATGCCTTCGGCTCAACGTACTCGGACTCCTCGGGCGACGCCTTCTTCCTGGCGAACTCAGAACAGGTCCTCTATGAAGCCTCCGCCTCCCAACTGGCATCAGGCAGCACTTTCCAGCTCACCTACGAAGCCTCGGCCTCTCTAGGCAGCAACTCATCCTTCGACGGCGCAGACTGCCAGTTCTCCTCCAGTCCCTTTGACCCCCCGACGCCGGAGAACGACACGTACACCGTCGTGGCAGGCGGAACCCTCACCGTGAGCGCCTCTCAAGGCCCGTCACTGCTCTCAAATGACCAGATCCTCACCGGTGCCACGGTGACGATGGGCACCACGACGCTCGAGCCAAGCGGTGCAGACGTCACCACGACCTTCGGGAGCGGCAAGACGTCCGGGACGCTGGCGGGAGCCAACGGCACCCTGGACGTAACCGACGCGGCCAACGGCTATTTCACCTTCACGCCGGTTACCGGGTTCAACGGCGCGGAGACCTTCACGTACAACCTGGTCGAGACGTACCCCTCGAACAAGACATCGACGCTGTCGGCCTCGGTCACGATCGACGTCGTCCAGCAGCAGGTGGTGACCTGGTCTACGCCCGCGGCACTCAGCACCTCGGACCTGTACGCGGCTACAAACGCGGCAACTGACCTCGGGGGCGCCCCCATCACCTACTTGCTCGACACAGGCCAACCGAACACCGCCGGGTGCTCGGTGACCCCCGTGACCCACGTGATCACCTACGTCGGTGCCGGGACGTGCAGGATCATCGCGACCGCAGCCGCAACGACGACATACTCGGCCGCCTCAACCGAGCTCACGTTCACTGTTGAGCCGGGGACCATCCCTACTCTCTCGTGGTCGCCCACACCCACCACGCTGTGGCAGTCGGGCACGACGGTCACGGGCGACCCGGTCACCGACTCCGACGGACAGATCTCTTACGCGATCGCAGGCTCGGGCAACACTGCGGGCTGCTCGTTGGCCTCGACGTCACCGCTCGTCCTTGACTTCGCGACCGCCCCGGGGCAGTGCTCCATCACTGTGTCCACATCTCAGACGGCCACGTACGCACCTGACTCGGTCAGCGTCTCGTTCACGGTCCTTGCCACGCCAAGCTTTAGCTGGGCGCCTTCGCCTACGTCGTTCACGCTCAGCCAGTCGCCACAGACCGTTGCCTCTGCCACGACCAACTCTGACGGCGTGATCAGCTATGCCGTGTCGTCAACAGGGAACAGTGCCGGCTGCTCGCTCGCGTCGGCGTCGGCACCCGTGCGCCTCAGCTTCACCTCGAACGGCGTCTGTACGGTATCGGCAAGCCTGGCCGCCTCCACGTCCTACATTGGCGCCGGCCCGATCTCCGAACAGTTCACCATCGGCCTCATACCCCAGGCGATCACCTTTAGCGCCCCCGCTTCGGGCACGGTGGGCGGCTCGGCCACCCTGACGGCGACGGGCGGGGGCTCGGGCCACCCGGTCACCTTCAGCGTGGACGCCTCGAGCGGCGCGGGCGTCTGCAACGTCACGGGCACCAACGGGGCCACGGTCAACTACACCGCCGTGGGCAGCTGCGTGATCGACGCCAACCAGGC
>PMLI01000497.1 GCA_003158835.1 Acidimicrobiaceae bacterium | reverse complement strand
CACCCACTGGAGGCGGGCCGAGGGGGAGCCTGCAGCTGGTCGGCGGCTGGTCGTTGCCGGACCAAGAGGCCCGAACCCGGTGACGGGCAAGGCTGGGCCAGGCCCCGAGTACGCGCCGGCGACTGCCTTGCACAGCGAGAGCGTGCTGCGCGGCTTCTATGATTTCCATCTGGAAGCAGGGACCGGGCCGATGGTCAACCCGTTCCCCGTCGTGAGGCGACGGCAGAGCCGAGCCGGCGCGCATCACAACCCGATGGGCCCGCCCCGCAACCAGCGCGTCGGCCTATACCGGCCCAAGCTTGCCTCGAGGCAGCCGCGCTGCATCCCCGACGACATCTTCAACGAGCTGTTCGCCAACCTCGGCTCCCACCGGGACCGAGCCCTGGTGGCGTTTTGGGTGTCCACGGGAGCGCGGGCGTCGGAGTTGCTGGGCGCCCTCGGCGGCGATGTCGACGTCGGACAGCAGCTGGTCACGGTGATCCGCAAGGGCACCCGGGCCATGCAGCAGCTGCCGGCGTCCCCGGACGCTTTCGTTTGGCTGAGGCTCTACCAGGCCGAGCTTCAAGGGAGGGTGCCGATCGGGCACGACGATCCGCTGTGGTGGACTTCGACGCGTCCCCTCCGCCAGTTGAGCTATCACGCCGCTTATCGGATGTTCACACGGCTCAACAGCTCGCTGGGCACGAACTGGAGCCTTCATGACCTTCGTCACACAGCCGCGTATCGCATGGCCCGGGACCCTGAAATGCCGCTCACTGACGTGCAATGGATCTTGGGCCATGCCAGCTTGACAACCACCCAGATCTACGTCTCGACCCCCGCGGACGAGGCGATCGCGAGCATCCTGGCCCACTACGCCCGCCGCTCGAAGGCCTCGTCCGAGCCGGCTGGCATAGCGCCCGGTTATCGGAACGAGTCACTGGAGGTCCTGTTCGGGAAGGCACCTTCGTGACGGGCCTCCAGGCGCTCGCTGGGGACGTGGCACCTGTCCTGGGTCGCAGCGGTGACAAGCATATGCCGGGCCGGCCCGATCTCTCCGAGCTGCTCGGACAGTTCCCGCCGAGGAGCGGCCCGGTGTCCTGGCAGGCCACCGAGGCGTCCCGCGGTCAGGTGCTGGCCCGGTTGCTCGTGCCTCCGTTCACCTTCGGTTGCCCGGAATACCACGCGAGCATGCGCAGGGGACTGGTCTGCGTGTTGGACTGGTTGCGCTCGCAGCCCGGGCACACCTGGCAGGACCGCTGGAACGCCAGCGGCGCTGAGCACGACGACGATTGGAGGGCACTGCCCGCCCAGAAGGCTCGGGCCGTCTCTGGCCGCAGCAAGCCGAACCGCTACAAGACCGACGAATGCTCGCATGGGCTGACGGCCCTGATCTGCGCGGAGGTGATCAGGCCGAGCCTTGACTGGTTGCTGGCCACGCCAGCGCCGAAGAACCTAGCTGCAGCAATGGCTCGCACCCGTGACCCGGTGGCGTTCAGCGACCTGGCCGCCGCCTGTGAGGCATTAGCGGTCGGAGAGAAGACCCGCCAGACAGCGTTGGCAAGGGTCGCCATGATCATGGCCGCCAAGGGCGGCCTGGTAAAAGACATCACGGTCGGTGATTGCATCGAGATGCACCAAGTGTCGGTGGACGCTGCCTGCCACCGGGCCGGCAAGGCCAACGAGTGCCGCAGCCCGTTCTTCTATCAGCTGTTGCGTAGCCTCGGCGGCTTCCCCAAAACAGCCCCGTTGACGACCCGCGCCTTCAACGTCCGTGGCCAGATGAGCGTGCAGGCGATGATCGACCGCTACGGCATCGAGTGCGGGCCGGTGCGGGACCTCCTCGTCGACTACCTGGGCGAGTTCGTGGTCTCCAGCGACTACTCGACGCTGACGAACCTGGCTTATGTGCTGGCCAAGCTGTTCTGGCGGGACCTGGAGCTGCACAACCCGGGGATCGCTTCGCTCCACTTGCCGCCAGATGTGGCCTCCGCGTGGAAGCAGCGGGCGCGGGCCTAGACGACCAGGACGGTGACCGCCGACGGCGAGGTCGTCGAGGACCACACGCCACGTGTCAGCGCCGTCAGCCACTTGGCCACTGTCCGCACGTTTTACCTCGACATCGCCCAGTGGGCCGCCGAGGACCCGGGCCGGTGGGGGCCGTGGGTGGCGGTGTGCCCCATCCGGGCCGGAGAACTCGACCACAGAAAGGTCGCCACCCGCCGGAAGTCACGCATGGACCAGCGGACCCGGGAACGCCTACCTGGCCTTCCCGCCCTGGTCGCCGCCGTCGAGACCGAGCGCTCCACAGCAGCCGAGCGGCTGGTGGCAGCTCGGGCCGCCCGTCCCGGCGAGGTGTTCGGTGCCGCCGGCAAGACGCTGCGCCGGCCCCTTCTGGCCAACAGCTCGGAGAGCAAGGCTTGGGGCGACGACCCTGTCACAGGAAAACGCAGGGACCTCGAGGGCGAAGAACGGCGTGCGTTTTGGGCTTGGGCGGCGGTCGAAGTCCTGCGACTGACCGGCATCAGGATTGAGGAACTGTGCGAGCTCAGCCACCACAGCCTGATCCAGTACCGGCTCCCCAAGAGCCGCGAGCTGGTCCCCCTGCTGCAGATCGTCCCCTCCAAGACTGACACCGAGCGGCTGCTTGTCATAGCGCCCGAGCTCGCAGACGTGCTCAGCACGATCATCGTCAGGATCCGCAACGCCGACGGCAGCGTCCCACTGGTTGTCGCCTACGACAACCACGAAAAGGTCTGGAACCCACCAATGCCTTTATTGTTCCAATGGCGCTCAGGTTTAGAAGACCGGCCGCTGGAGCCGAACCACATCCGGTCGCTCCTCAACAAAGCGCTCGCCAGCACCGGGCTCACCGACCTGAGCGGGGGCCTCCTCAGGTTCACTCCCCATGACTTCCGCAGGATGTTCTTGACCGATGCGGTGATGCACGGCATGCCCCCTCACATCGCTCAACTGGTGGCCGGCCACCGCAACATCAACACCACCATGGGTTACAAAGCCGCCTACCCCGAAGAGGTGATCAATGGCCACCGGGCGTTCATCGCCCGCCGCCGGGCGTTACGCCCCAGCGAGGAGTACCGCACTCCCACTGACGAGGAGTGGGAGGAGTTCCTCGGGCATTTCGAGCGACGGCGCGTCGCCCTCGGCGACTGTGGCCGCTCCTACTCGACGCCGTGCATCCACGAGCACAGCTGCCTGCGCTGCCCTCTGCTCAGGCCCTCTCCCACCCAACGAGCTCGGATAGTGGAGATCCACGACAACTTGCTCGCTCGGATCGCCGAAGCCAAAAAAGAAGGCTGGATGGGTGAAGTCGAAGGCCTCAAGGTCAGCCTGGCTGGCGCCCAGCACAAGCTCGGCCAGCTCGACGAGATGCAACGGCGGGCAGCGACCGTCCATCTCGGCGTTCCCTCTTTTGTTGAGGTTGCGGGCCGCGCTATCACCACTTCTAACAAGGAGCCGTCGTCATGACAGTCACCGACCGGTTGTCCAACCAACGCCTCGACCGGCAACGGCTCATAATCACAATCGATATCCCAGACGGCCCGGCCAACGAAAGGCTCGCGATCGAAGCTCTCACGACTGTCATCAGGCACTTCGAGTACGACGCGGTCTACCCCACTTTCATGGCCCTCGAGCTCGGTAATGCACCAACATCGCGATGACTGGCGTCGGTTACTAACGGAACAGCCTATTTAAGTTCAGAGAATGTCGAAAAGGCTGACCGTGGCGAGCTTGGTAACGGTCCTCGTCTCGGAGAACAAAAATGCTTCCCGCAGCAGTTCTTGGCTCGGGTAACGCGGTTTGGCCAGGCGGGAAA
>PMLI01000406.1 GCA_003158835.1 Acidimicrobiaceae bacterium | reverse complement strand
CGCCGCTGACCTCGGCCAAGCTCCGCAGTGCTCAGGCCATCGTGAAGGCCCGCAAGACCGAGGCGGTCGGCCGTGCTACCCGGGACGCGGCCAAGCAGCGCCCGGACGCTCCGGTGGCGCTCCCGCTCTACTCCTGCCCCCGGTGCGGGGGACCTGTCACCAACGCCCGCCACGTGCTGTGCGAGCCCTGCCAGGCCGGCGCCGGCCATACCGCCGGCGTGAGGCAGACCCGGGGCCGCGCCATCGCCGCCCGTAAGCGGGCTCTCAAAGAGCGGGTGGCAGCGATCCTCAACAAAGTCGACCCGTCCATCTACCGAGAGCGGATCTTGCCCAAGCTGCAGGCCGTGAAGCTCGCTGACATCATGGAGGCCACGGGCTACAGCAAGGGCCACTGCTCGACCATTAGGGCCGGCACCTGGACGCCCCATGTTTCCACCTGGCCAGCGCTCGCCCGTCTGGTCGGCGTGGAGCCGGTCGGCGGCGACATTGCTGGCGAGTCCGCGCCAGTGCCAAGATGATGGGAGGCGCCGCCTGGTGACCTCTGTTCCAAGTAGGGCCTCGGTAAAGGCGGCCCGGTTGGGGTGTAGGTGCGCGGTGGCACACAACGGCTCTCGGGTGCAGAAGTGAAGGGACCACGTCCCTTGGCACTGGTTCCCGCGCTGGCTGTTTGCCTTATCTTGGCCTTGCTCGTGGTGCCCCCAGTTTCCTTGGCGACGACCCTTCCTCACGCCATAGTCGAGTCTGTCCATGCCACTCCGAGCGCATTGCCGTCGGGCGGTGGCCAGGTCCAAGTGACCGGGACGGTCGAACACTCCAGCTCCTGCCAGCTGCAGCTCCTGTCGAGCCAGCCGTTCGCGGTGGTTTTCTCCCATAACCCGACAACGGAATGCCGCGATGGCCACTACTCATCTCACGTAACAATCGGCACTAACCTGAGCCGTGCAAGTCGGACGGTCTTATTCGCCCTCGTGGCGCGCAACGGGTCCTCTTCGTTCACTGGCGGGTTCGAGGTTGTGCTGGCAGCACCGGTCCCCCCGGCAGTGCTGTCCGTCAGCGCCTCACCGGGTGCGCTAGGACCTCAGGGTGGCCCGGTAACGGTGAGAGGCAAGGTCAGCCACGCCAGTTCTTGCGCGCTGGAGCTCCTGTCCAAACAGTCGTTCCCGGTTGTCTACTCCGCCAACTCGCGCCCATGTACGTCAGGCTTTACGGCGCACGTCATCATCGGGCCGAACCCTTCGACGGTACACCGCACTGTGGCTTTCGCATTGGTGGCGCGGAGCAACGGTATGGCCTTTACTAGTCGCTTCTACGTGGGCTTGGCGTCGTGGCCGCCGCCGACAACGCTACCTGCGGCGACTACGACTCTCCCGCCTGCGGCGACCACCACCCTCCCGCCTGCGGCGACCACCACGACGGTCGCGGGCGTTTCGACACAACAGCAAACCGATTCCAACTGGTCTGGCTACGCCGTGACGGGAGGGCCGTACACCTCCGTGAGCGGGACGTTCACCCTTTCGACGCTGACCGACGGGACACCACCGTCTGGCCTGATGGACGAGTGGGTCGGTATCGACGGGCTCGCCGGGAGCCCTGGGTACCCAGACCTCATCCAGGCCGGGATCATGGAAAGCATGTTGCCTTGCGAGGGGTCCACCACTGAACCGAACGGCGCTTACAACCCCGACGAGTTTTGGATGTGCCCATGGACGACGTTCATCGAGAACGGTCAGCTGACAGAAGGACCGGTCCCTGACATATCGCTCTCTGAAGGCGACTCAGTAACTGTGGAAATCTACCAACAGAACGGCACGGCCTGGGCCATCTCCATGGACGACATTACAAATGGCCAAAACTGGTCGGTCGGTGACCAGTACTACGCCGGTCCTGGCTCGTCTGCCGAATGGATCGTCGAGGCCCCGGGCGTAGTAGGTCAGGGCTGCGGCGTCGTGGTCAGTGGTGAGGACGGGCAATGCCCACTTGCGCCATACTCGCCGCCTGTCGCCTTCAGCAACCTCCTCTTGGCGCCAGCGGCCGTTACCACGTGGTACGAGATCACAATGGTCCAAGATGGCGCACAGGTCTCTACACCAAGTCTGCTCAGTACGAGCGGCACGAGGGTGCTCGGGTTTTCGGTGTCTTATACGGGCACGAACCCGTCGGGCCGTGAAGGTGCTGACCGCGTAGCGGACCCAGTGGTAAAGGACCTCCCAACGCCGGTCTTGGAAAAAACAGTGGAAAGGGATGTCGGAGCACTGAACCGAAAGGAACGGCCGCAATGAGACGCGTGCTCATGGCAGCGGCCCTCCTCTTGATGGTTCTCCTCGCTCCGGTCCCTATGGCTAGTGCCGCGCCGACCGCGAGAGTCCATGTCATTGTGTGCCCGACCAGTCTCGGGGTCAATAACCCACCGAAGCCGGTCGCGTCCTCGGCGACAATGCCGGCGTCAGCTGCCCATCTGGTGGTCTACTCAACCACCAGCGGGTACCTCCAGATCCTCGGACCGAGGAACTTGGCTTGCCAGGGAGGCATCGGGGCAGACGGCGGCGCCAATATCACGGCTTGGAGCGCATCTAGCCCAAATGCAGGCATAGGTCACGGTGGGGTAACCGCGGTCGTTTACCCCACGTGCTTGGCCTGTCAGTTGACGCTGGCGTGCCCGTTCTTTCCAGCGGCCCTCAGGGCTTTACGCAGCCAATACAGCTACCTGAATTGCGGTAGCCAGCCACTTGGCCAGATCGTGCGCCGGCTGAGCGCCGACGCTGTGGCGTTCGCCGACCCCGCCGGCGAGTACGTGTCGCCGCATGCGGACAGCCTTGTGCCATCCAACAGCCCTTATCCGGCCAACGGCGTGGTTGTCTATGACATCTACCGTTATCGAGGTTACCGAGACTCGACGACGATGGGGGCGGTGTGTGTGCTGCCTGCCAGCGAGCATGCCGTCTGCACCGCTGTGCTCAACGAGTTCCTTGCGACACAAGTGAGGAACTTCACCTGATTGGAAGCGGTGTCGGCAGCCTTCACCGGTCCATGCCCTCGCTGGCGTGGATGTCGCACAGGACTATGCCGGCGCCTGGGCAGCCGAGCGCGGCCGTTGCCACCGCTTCGTGTACGGCAGCGAGGACGAGCACCCCGCACACTGCCCCCGGAACACCAGTCATGTCAGGTTGGCGCCGTGACAGTCAAGGCCGCTGGTAAGTCGTCGACGCCTGCGAGCAGCACAGCTCGCAGCTCTTGCGCCGGCCCGCGCCCGCGGCAGCAGCCCAGCGTGGGTCCTCGGGACTAGGGTCGACAAACCCAGATGTCGAGCCAGCCCGGCAACAGAGCAGCTTCCCCGGGTGTGCCCCTGTCGTGACCGATAGGCTGCGCGCGAGGACAAGGAGGAAGCCCATGAAGAAGTTCCTCGCGATCCTGGCAGCTATGGCGATCGGCGTAGCTACGTTCCTTCGGCTCCGCCGGCGAGCGCCAGCGCCAAGCTCCACGCCACCGCCGGCATCAGGGACCTGAGGGCCAAAGCGTCTGTGGTCTAAAGGCTTCCACGGGAAGCCCCAAGGCTTGGATGCGTCCCGCTTGCACCCTTACGTTGCGGCGCTCCGGAGCTGCCGGGCGCTCCCAGCCTGACTGCCGCCGCCGCCTCCGGCCACTCTCAGTGTTCTTTCAGTTACAAGCGGGGCTGGCTGGCTACCCCTGTCGTACCCCCTGCCCCCACTTCCCCTATCACTCTCTCCTCTCCCCTCCAACCACTTCTCCTCCTCGGAAACACCAGGTCAGAGGCCATATTGCGGGTGAGCAGCCTCTGAGATCCTTGCCCAGCTATACCAAGTAGCTATACCGTCAGCACCGACCGAGCAGCGCGCTACCACGGAGGTGGTGATGGAAGGAGCACGCGGAAATCGAGACCATGAGCAGCGCTTGCCGAGCGGCGGAACCAACGCTCGTACCGTCAGCGCCGTCTTCCATCTCTACCTGCAGGCGGTCGATAGCGGGCTGGTCGAGTTGGCGTCGGCGACGGTGGTCACCAGCCGCCTCCGGCTTCACTACGACGGCCGCACCGACGTCGGTAAGCGAAAGGCGATCGCTGCGCTCGAACTCGGGTAGCCCAATGGTGGTGACGGTTGAGGTCCTCAGGCGTTGTCATTGCTGACTTAGTCGCCGTGCCTCCGTGTTGGTGGCGGTCCGGGAGCCACGATGTACCGAGGCCAACGCGCACTACCCCCATGGGGACGGAGCTTCACCCTATTGCTCGGCTGCGATACGTTAGCTAGGTGGCCAGACGTTCCGACGATCTCCGGGGGCTGCTTTTGACTCCGATTGACGACGGCCTGACTGAGAAGGAGCGCCTCGAGGTTTGGGCGGCCTGGAACGCCGAATGGGACGAGTTACCCGCCATTGAGATGGACGTGAGTGCTGCTGAGACGCTGGCCGAAGCTCGCTCTGCCGGTGAGGTCTGAGCCCTGCCTGTTGCTGACGTCGTTGTGGGCGACGCGTCGGCGGGCGCTGAAATCGTCGCCAAGA
>PMLI01000474.1 GCA_003158835.1 Acidimicrobiaceae bacterium | reverse complement strand
CAGCCAACAGTCGGTGAGGCCGGCCCGGTGGCGCAGCCAACAGCCGCCGAGAAGGGCACAGCCCCCCTTGTCGTGTCATCTCGGAGAGCGACTAGGTTGGCGCCCATGAGCGAAAAACCCGCACGCCAGGCACAGATCAACCCGCCCGAGCCGATCGAACAGCTCGGCATCAACGTCATCCGGGGCCTGGCCATGGACGGCCCCCGAAAAGCCAATTCGGGCCACCCCGGCACGGCCATGGCCTTGGCCCCCCTGGCCCACGTCCTGTGGGCCCGCGTCATGCGCTACGACGCCGCCGACCCCGATTGGCCCGACCGTGACCGCTTCGTCCTTTCGTGCGGCCATGCCTCCATCCTGCTGTACTCGATGCTCTTCCTTTCCGGCTACGGCCTGACCCTGGAGGACCTGACGAGGTTCCGCCAGCTCGGTTCGCGGACCCCGGGCCACCCCGAGTCGAGCGACCTGAAAGGCGTGGAAGTCACGACCGGGCCCCTGGGCCAGGGTTTCGCCAATGCCGTCGGTTTTGGCATCGCCGAACGACTGCTCCGGGCCGAGTACGGGCCCGACCTGGTCGACCACCACACCTTCGTCTTTTGCAGCGATGGCGACCTGATGGAAGGCATCTCCCACGAGGCGGCGTCACTGGCCGGGCACCTCGGGCTGGGGCGGCTCATTTACATCTACGACGACAACCACATCACTATCGACGGCCCGACCGAGATCACTCTGGGCGACGATGCCGTCAAGCGTTTCGATGCTTACGGCTGGCACACCGAGGACCTCGGCGAAATAGCCAACGACACCGTGGCCCTCGAGACGGCCGTGCGCCGGGCCATGGCGGTCGAGGACCGGCCCAGCTTCCTCCAATTGCGCTCCCACATCGGTTGGCCGTCCCCCAAGATGACCGACACCTCCAAGGCCCACGGTGACCCCTTCGACCCCGAAGAAATACGGGTTACCAAGGCGCTCATGGGCCTTCCTCCCGATGAGAGCTTCTGGGCCCCCGACGAGGTCCTGGCCTACTACCGGGCCGCCGGCGCCCGGGGGGCCGCCGCCCGTAACGCCTGGGCGCAGAGGGTGGAAGCTCATCTGCCCGGTGGCAGCCCGGGACGGGCCCGGTGGGACGCAGGGTGGCGGGGCCAGGCCCTGGCGGGTTTCGAGCACAAGCTCCCCACCTGGAAAGCAGGCGACAAGGTGGCCACCCGGGTGGCCCTGAAGACGTGCCTCAACGCCGTCGCCCCCGACGTCCCCGGCCTCGTCTCGGGGGGCGCGGACCTCACCGGCAACACCGGCACCATGCTCGATGGGATGCCTCTGCAGTCCCGGGAGCACCCCGAGGGCCGGCTGGTGGCCTACGGGGTACGCGAACACGGCATGGGCGGGACCGTGGTCGGCATGGCCCGTCACGGCGGGGTACTGCCGGTGGCGGGTACGTTCTTCGTCTTCAGCGACTACATGCGCGGCTCGGTCCGGCTGTCCGCCCTGTCGGGCACCAAGGTCATCTTCGTCTGGTCTCACGACTCCGTCGGCCTGGGCGAAGACGGGCCCACCCACCAGCCCATCGAGCAGCTGGCGGCCATGAGGGCCATGCCCAACCTGGTCGTCATCCGCCCCGCCGACGCCAACGAGACCGGCCAGGCGTTGCGGTCCGCCATCGAGCACGACGGGCCCACCGCCCTCATCCTGTCCCGCCAGGCGCTGCCGGTACTGGAAGCCAGCGCCGAACGGTCGCACCTCCTCTCCAAGGGCGCCTACGTCCTCAGTGGCGACGACCCGGGGCCCGACATCGTCCTGGTGGGGACGGGCTCGGAGGTCTCGGTTTGCGTCGCTGCGGCCCAGTTGCTCCAAAGCGAGGGGCTGCGGGCCCGGGTCGTGTCCATGCCGAGCTGGGAACTGTTCGAGGAGCAGGACAAGTCGTACCAGCTCGACGTCCTGGGGCGAGGGGCCCCGGTGCTGGCGGTCGAAGCCGCCGCCAGTCTCGGCTGGTCCCGGTGGGCGGACGCCTCCGTTTCCCTAGACCACTTCGGTGCCTCCGGCCCGGGCGCCGAGGTCCTGGCGCACTTCGGCTTCACGGCCGACAACGTCGCCGTGCAGGCCCGGGCCTTGCTACGAAAGACCGACGAAGACCAGGAGGAAAACAAATGACCTTGCTCCACCGGCTCTACTCAGAAGCAGGCCAGAGCCCCTGGATCGACAACCTCACCCGGGACAACGTACGCAGCGGGCGCCTCGCCAACATGGTCGATGACGGGATCCGGGGTGTCACCTCCAACCCCACCATCTTCCAAAAAGCCATGACCCACTCCGCCATGTACGACGCCGATTTCGCCCGCCTCATCGAGGGCGGCACGGTCGAACAGGCCTTCTGGGAAATGGCCACCTCCGATGTCACCGGTGCGCTCGAAATTCTCCATCCCCTCTACGAGCAAAGCGGCGCCTCCGACGGGTTCGTCTCCCTCGAGGTCTCCCCCAAGCTCGCTTATAACACGCCGGGCACGATCAAGGACGCCCGCGCCTTCCACGAAAACATCAATATGCCCAACCTCCTGGTCAAAATCCCCGCCACCGAGGCCGGCGTGCCTGCCATCCGCCAGATGATCAGCGAGGGCCGCAATATCAACGTCACGTTGATATTCAGCCTCGACCGTTATGACGCTGTCATCGAGGCTTACATCTCCGGTCTGGAGACGTTCGGTGCCGCCGGCGGGGACGTAGCCAGGGTGCACAGCGTGGCATCGTTCTTCGTGAGCCGGGTCGACACCGAGGTGGACCGGCGCCTGGAGGCCACCGGCTCGGACCAGCTCCGCGCTCTGCAGGGAAAGGCGGCCGTAGCCCAGACCAAGCTGGCCTACAAACTGTTCCAGGACCGGTTTTCCGGCCCCCGGTGGGAAGCGTTGCAGGCCAAAGGTGCTCACGTCCAGCGCCCGCTGTGGGCCTCCACCTCCACCAAAAACCCGGCTTATCCCGACCTTCTGTACGTCGACAGCCTCATCGGCCCGGACACTGTCAATACCATGCCCGACGCCACCGTGGAGGCCTTCAAGGACCACGGCACGGTGGCCCGCACCATCGACCAGGGCGTGGACCAGGCCGGGGCCGAACTGGACGCGCTCCACGAAGCAGGCATCGACATGAGCGACGTATCGCGCCGGCTGGAAGAGGAGGGCGTCGCCGCTTTCTCCAAGAGCTACGACGAGCTCCTGCAGGCGCTCGAGGACAAGGCCAACGAGCACAAGGGGTCATAGCCGTGACCGCACTCCCTGCGAACGTCCTGGCGGAAGGCCTTGAAACCGTCCGGCGCGCTCCCCCGGGTGTGCTGGTGGTGTTCGGGGCCTCCGGCGACCTGACCCACCGCAAGCTGTTGCCGGCCCTGGAGCACCTCTCCCGCCGGCGCCTGCTGCCAGCCGCCTTTGCCATCATCGGGGTGGCCCGGACGGAAATGTCGGACGCCGCTTTCCGCGACCTCATGGCGGGCGCCGACCCCGACGCCGGCCCGGGCTGGGCCGAGATAATTAAGAACAGTGCCTACATTTCGGGCGAGTACTCGCACCCCGACACGTTCACCGCCCTGCAGGGCCGGTTGAAGGAGATCGACGAGGCGCTCGGCACCGGTGCTAACCGCACCTATTACCTCGCTACCATCCCCGAGGTTTTCGCCGGCGTGGCCCAGGCTCTCGGCCAGGTGGGCCTCAACCGGCCCGAACCGGGCGGGTCGGCCCGCCTGGTCATCGAAAAACCCTTCGGCCGCGACCGTAAGACGGCGGGCGAGCTCGATGCCGTCCTGCACGAGGTCTTCGACGAGGACCAGATTTACCGCATCGACCACTACCTGGGTAAGGAAACGGTCCAAAACGTCCTCGCCCTGCGCTTTGCCAACGCCATATTCGAGCCCCTGTGGTCGCGCAATTACATCGACCATGTCCAGGTGACCGTGGCCGAGACGATAGGCGTCGAAAAACGGGGCGATTTCTACGAGAGCGCCGGCGCACTGCGTGACATCGTGCAGAACCATGTCTTGCAGGTGCTCTCGCTCACGCTCATGGAGCCGCCTGGTTCGATCGACGCCCAGGGCATCCGGGACGAGAAGGTGAAGGCTCTGCGCTCGGTGGTGGTGCCCAAGCTCGCCGACGTCCCCAACGTCGCCGTGCGGGCGCAGTACGACAGCGGCTGGGTCGAGGGCAGCGCCGTGCCCGGCTACCGCCAGGAGGACGGCGTCAGCCCCACCAGCCAGACCGAGACGTATGTGGCCCTCAAGCTTTCGGTCGACAACTGGCGCTGGGCGGGAGTGCCCATTTACATCCGTACCGGTAAGCGCCTGCCCAAGCGCGTGACCGAGGTCGCCCTCCAGTTTAAGGCCGTGCCCCACCTCGCCTTCCCGAAGCAAGCCGCCACCGGGCTCAACCCCAATGCCCTGGTGATGCGCATCCAGCCCGACGAAGGGGTGACCTTGCGCTTCGGCGCCAAGGTCCCGGGCCAGGCCTTCATGGTGCGCGACGTCCTCATGGACTTCTCCTACGGGGCCGCCTTCTTAGAGGAGCCGTCCGACGCCTACGAGCGCCTCCTGCTCGATGCCATGGTCGGGGACCCGACTCTGTTCATACGCAGCGACGAGGTGGACACCGCCTGGGGCGTCGTCCAACCCCTGCTGGATGCCTGGGCGGGCCAGGGCGCACCGCTGTCGGGCTATGCCTCCGGCTCCTGGGGGCCACGGCCGGCCGAGACGCTCATCGAACGGGACGGACGCCAATGGCGGACGCCGTGAGCCAGGTCGGCCTCGACGGCGCGCCAGGGCGTCCCCCGGGGGCGGCGGTGGCGAGCGAGCACGGCACGGTCCCCGACGGCCTGTCCGCCGTCCAGACCTGGGAGCAGGCCAATGTGGGGCTCGACCAGGTCCTCGCCTCGCTACCCGAGCTGCGCCGGCAGGCGTCGGGCGGCGAGGCCGGCACCCGGACGGCGGTGATGACCCTGGTCATGGTGCTCGGTGCCGGGGACGACCCGGACGAGCACGCCGCTTCTTTCCGCTCTCTGGGGGGCCACCACCCGTGCCGAATGGTGGTGCTACGGCCCGATCCCGACAGCACGCCGGCCATCGACGCCACGGCCTGCCTGTGGCGGGCGCAACGGGCCGGCGACGACGACCACCCCGTCTTCTTCGAGGAAGTGCACCTTCGTGTCGGCGGGCAGGCGGCCTCCCACCTGGCGTCGATCGTGGGGCCGTTCGTACTGGCCGACCTTCCCGCCGTCATGTGGTTCCCGGACGGGGTGCCCGACCCGGCCGACCCTCTGCTGCGGCTGGCTTCGGCCGTGGTGGTCGACACCCGTTCGGTCGGGCCCGGCGCGGCCGACATCGGCCACTCCTACCGGACGCTGCTCGAACTGGCCAATCACCAGCCCGTAGTCGACCTGTCCTGGCTGCGCCTGCAACCATGGCGGGAGCTGCTGGCCGGCCTGTTCGAGCCGGAACACAACCGGGAGTTCCTTCCCGGCGTGCGCCTGGCGTCGGTGCAGGGCAAACCCGGGCCTCGCCACATGCTGGGCGGGTGGCTGATGTCCCAGCTGGACCTGCGCGCCCGGGAGCTCGTGCTCGAGGACGCCAGGCACGTCGCCATAACCATCGATGCGCAGTACCAGGGCGAAGACGGCAAGTTCCAGGTCAGGCGCGACGACGGGACGAGAGCGGTGTGGGCCCAGGCCACGCTGTCGGGCGGCATTTCGCACCGCCAGGGGCTTCCCCTCCCCGACGATTCGCTGACGTCGGCCCTGTCCACCGCCATCTCCAACTTGCGAGCGGACCGGGTCTGGGAGCGGGCACTGGCGGCTGCGGCTGCTCTCGCTTCTTAGCCCAGTGGGCGCCCAAGCCTACCTTGGCCCGGTTGTCGCCCGGGCCCGTCACGATGGCGAAGCGGCCTGGGGGCGCCAGCCGAGCCGAGGCTCGCGGGGCCGGCACGACAGGTTAGGGTCTACGCCGTGAACGGAGAGATCGTGGTTGTCGACGACCTGCCCGGTGCTTTCACCGCGGAGGTGGTGGCCGCCTTTGCCAAGCGGCCCGGGGAAGAGTTCGACATCGCCCTCTCGGGCGGTGAGACAGCCCGGGCCTGCTACGAACGCCTGGCCGCCGACAGCGCCCAGGCCATCGACTGGCTCGTCGTGAACTTCTTCTGGGGCGACGAGCGTTGCGTCGCCCCCGACGACCCCGACTCCAACGAGCTGCTGGGACGGCAAGCCCTGCTGGAGAAGGTCGGGGCCGCCAACGCCGTCTACCCCATGCGCTGTGAAGATGGCGTCGACGCCTACCAGCTCCGCATCGGCGAAGTCGGCCACCTCGACGTCGTCCACTTGGGGTTGGGCTCTGACGGCCACACGGCCAGCCTCTTCCCCGGGTCCGCCGCCCTCGAGGCCGACCCCGGCCAACTGGTCAGTTTCAACGAAGATCCCACCGGCCGTAACCAGCACCCCCGCATGACCCTCACCTACGCCGGTATCGCCCGGGCGCGCCTGGTTATCTTCACCGTGGCCGGGGAGGCCAAACGCCCCGCTCTGGAAGCAGTGTGCGCGGGCGAGGACCTGCCGGCGGCACGGGTCCAGGCCGGGCGGGTGCTCTGGCTCGTAGACCGCGACGCGGCACCCCGCAACCACGCCGGATTGCCGCGATGACCCAACCTCGAGACCCAGACCTCGGGCTGGCGGCGGCCGGCGGTGCCAGCGCTTCGGCGGCGGCGTGCGGGCCC
>PMLI01000256.1 GCA_003158835.1 Acidimicrobiaceae bacterium | reverse complement strand
CACTACGACCTCCCCGGCCGCCACCACCACCACGACCTCCCCGGCCGCCACCACGACAACCGCCCCGGCCATCACCACCACGACCGCCCCGGGCGCAACGACCACGACATAACTTCTTTTCCCGGTCCTCGTCGCCCCGGTCCCGGCCGCCCGTCCGGGCTTGCGGAGCAGCTGAGGGGCACGGAGAGGCGGCGCCGGGACCGTCGCGGAGATGGCTGAAGAGGTTGGGGCGGAGAGCGGATTCGGGAAAAGCCCCGCGGTCTGGGAGCATGGTGGGATGAAAGTTCTTGTAATCGGGGGCACGCAGTTCGTCGGGCGCCACATCGTCAGCGCGTTGTTCGCAGACGGCGACGAGGTGACGCTCTTCCATCGAGGCCACACCAACCCAGATCTGTTCGCGGGCGCCGAGCACCGGCTCGGCGACCGCGACGTGGACCTGTCCGCGCTTGGCACCGGCGCCTGGGACGCCACCATCGACACCTCGGCCTATGTGCCGCGCCAGGTGCGCAGCCTGGCCGAAGCGCTCGACGGCCGGGGGGGGCGGTACGTGCACATCTCGTCGGTCTCCGCCTACGCCTTGCCGACCGGCCCGGGCCTGACCGAGGATGCTCCGCTCGCCGTGCTCGACGACCCGACGACCGAGGTCGTCAACGGCAACACTTACGGAGGTCTGAAGGCGCTGTGCGAGGTGGCCTCGCACCAATGGTTTGGCAACTCCGGGGCGCCGGTCAGCATCGTGCGCCCGACCTACGTGGCCGGCCCGTACGACTACACGGGCCGCTTCACGTGGTGGGTGGAGCGGGTGGCGCGAGGTGGCAGGGTCCTGGCACCGGGCCCCAGCGACAACCCTTTCCAGGTCATCGACGCCCGCGATCTGGCGGACTTCGTCGTGCTGCTGGCCCATGGCCAGGCGGTCGGGACGTTCCATGCCGTCAGCCCGACCCCGCCCTTTTCCTTCGAGGACTTTTTGCGGACCGTCCTGGACGAAGTTGGTCCGGCCGGGACCGAACTGGTGTGGCTGAGCCCCGAGGTCCTCACCGATGCGGGCGTGAGCGCGGCCGAGCTGCCGCTGTGGGCGGCGCGGGCACCGGGCCGGGACGTGAGCGCAGCCGACCCGAGCCGGGCGCGGGAGGCGGGACTGCAGCCTCGGCCACTGGCCCGGACGGTCCGTGACGTCTACGAGCACGAGCTGGCCGAGCCGACTCCGGTCAGGGGGCCCGTCGGCCTCGAGCCGGCCCGGGAACAGGAGCTGCTCGGCTTGGCGACGTGAGCCGCCCCCGGGCGGGGGCGGGCGTCACCCGGATTGATGGTTTGCGCCGAGGCTAGAGCTGTCGGTCAGCTTAAGCTGACAAAAACGCCAAAAAGCGTACCCGTCTCTTCTCCCGAGGCCCCGTAGTGGGCGGCCGGCGCCCGACGGAGCGAGCCCGCTCAGGTCGCAAGGGAGGCGGGGGCCGGGGACCGGGGCCCGAAGGCGACCGCCCGGGCCGGGTTGTCCACGAAGATGAGCCGGGACAGCCCGGCGCCGAGCTCACGTTCGAGACGGGGCTTGAAGCGGGCGAACACGTAGTCGAGGCCGGGACCGCCCCCGTAGGAGCGCATCACCGTGCTCCGGCCCGTGTCCCCGCCCAGCAGCAGCTGCTCCGAGAACCCGCTTCCGGCCAGGTCGGAGATCAGCCGCAGGATGGTCGAGTCGGGCCAGTACTTGGTGCGGCCGGGCCCGTCCAGCTGGATCCAGGCCCCGGTGGCGGCTGTCTCGGCGTGCTCACCGGGGTCCGGGTTGCGGTCGAGGTGGGCGAGGACCACCGAGGCGGGCGGTACGCCGAGACCGGCCAGGTGCTCGACGATGCGGAGGCCCATGGTGCCGAGCTCGGTGTGGACGCAGATGGGCACGCCGGTTTCCCGGTGCGCCAGGGCGGCCGAGGCGAACACCTTCTGCTCGAACGGTTGGAGCCGGTGGTAGCTGGCGCCGATCTTGATAACGCCCGCGGGCGGGTTCTCGGTCACGATGTCGGCGACGAACCGAAGGGCCAGAGCTTCCTCGGTTTGGGCGCGCAGCGGGTGGTCGGCCGGGTAGTGGGCGTCGCGGTGGACGCCGGTGGCCCCGACTACGTGCAGCCCGGTGGCCAGGGAGACCTGCAAAAGGCCGTCGGGGGAGCGGCCCAAGCCCAGCGGCGTCCAGTCGACCAGTGCGGTGGCGCCCGCGTCCACCAGGGCCCGGGCTTCTTCGATGGCCCGCCCGAGGTCGGCCATTTCGTCCCCGGGCTGCAGCGGCGTCACGAAGAAGAGATGCTCGTGGGCATCGGTCGGGCCCAGCCGGGCGGGCTCGATGTCACCTCGGACGGTGCGTACGAAAGTCATGGTTGCGTCTGCCATCCGACAGTGGCAGACTCAGGTCGGGATGTCAATACATATAGACATGTGGGGCGGAGCCGTAGACCACTCCAAGCCCATCCCGCTCTATTACCAGTTCAAGCAGTGGCTCTCCATCTGCATTGGCAACGGCCAGCTCCCGCCCGGGGCCCGGCTGCCCGACGAGCTCGAGCTTTGCCAGCGGCTCGGCGTGAGCCGCGGTGTCGTCCGTCAGGCCCTCACAGAGCTTTT
>PMLI01000192.1 GCA_003158835.1 Acidimicrobiaceae bacterium | reverse complement strand
GAAGGCACGGTACTGATCGACGGTAACGAGTACCCTGTCACAGACGGCACCGCGGTGGTCGTCCCGGCGGGCGCCCGCCATAACGTCATCAACACCTCAGCCAGTCTTGAGCTCAAAATCTACACTATCTACTCACCAGCTCACCATAAAGATGGCATAGTGCGGGCTACGAAAGCCGAAGCCGAGTCCGACGCACCGGAATATGATGGGCGCAATAGTGAATAAGGCCGTCCAAGTCCTCTGAACGGCCTGAGCAGCTTGTTTGGACCGCTGGGGCCGGGTTCTCTGAAGTCGGACCGGGAACTCATTCCACAGGACGAGCTTTCTCAGAAGCTCGGGCCTCCTCGATCACCGACACCCCTGCCGACCAGGCATAACCCTCCCCACTGCCTGTTCCAGGCTTATCTTGGCCGTACCCCAATTAATCGGCGCAGAAGTCGAGGAAGGCCTTGTTCATGGGTTGTCAAGGCTCGCGACGTCTGCTCGCCGACCCGGCGCGGGTGGAGAGCCACGACTGCAGCTTGGGTGTCCGTCCGCGCGATCTGTCGGCACGTTAGGTGCGGTAACAGAGCAGCCGCCGAGCCGGTCGTGAGGTGCGGCAACCGTCTGATACCTTCCACCAGCTCTGCTTCGGCTTTCCGCGGGCACCGCACATTCTGGCGTTGCTTGGGGTTGTTGTTCACGCACGCAAAGCCGTCGCCCTGGCGCGTGCGCCTGTCGACGGGAAACCCCGCAAGTCGGCGCCATACGGAATCTTCTGAGCTGAGGCGCCGGACATCCCGCACGATAATGGTCGTGTGGGAAAACTGGCCGCTGTTGCCGTCGCCCTCGTCGCCACGCTGACCGGCGCGGCCGTACGCGGTGGCGGCGCCAGTACCGCAAGCACGGTCTTGCTCAAGGCGCGGCCAGGCGCTGGCTCACAACTGGCCTCTTCGGTAGGGACGAGCGCCACCTGGGCAGCGGCAACCTCGGCAGCCGGCTTCGCTGACCAGGTGCTCGCCTCAGCGCCGGTGCTCCGCGGTGCCAGGCCCTGGCGGGGCAAAGTGCCTTCTGTGCTGGGCCAGGCGCCCATGGGGATCGGCGGCACCTCGGACCTGCAACGGTTCTACCTCGTCGGCGGCGCCACCGCTTCGGAGCTGCCAGGTTATGTAACAGATCACCTCCCAAAGGCCAAGCTCGAGAGCTCCGGGCTCGGCTCACAGCTCGACGAGTTCCTCTTCGTCCTGCCCACATGGGGCCAGCACGAGTACCAGGCCGCGCTCGAGTACGCCACGTCGACCAGCGCCGGAGAGCCTTGTTCGAGCCCTAGCCCTGGAGCTACCTCTGGTGCCGCCTGCTTGCTCCGGCTGGACGCGGTGACGACCTGGGAGCCGAGCCGCTCAGCGGCCGAGGTCGTCCCCAGAGGCAACCTCGCCCGGGTCACCGGCTTCGCTTCGGCGACTACTTTCAGGCCCTCCACCGGGCCAGTTGTGGTGACCCTCGGCCCCGCCAGTAGCGCCCGGCTCGTCCGGGTGTTCGATTCCCTTCCCTTGGGCGGGGGTCCCGGCTGCCATCAGGACGTGACGCTGTACGAGATCCAGTTCTGGCCCGCCGCCGGCCCCGGGCCCCATTACGAGGTGCAAGGTGAGGGGTGCGCCGCCGTGGTGCTAGTGAGCGTTGGCGCCAAGGTGCTGCACCCGCTGTCAGACAGCACCTGTTCCCTGCTCAAGCTCGTGCGAGCACTCCTACCGCCGACCGCCAAGGCCACGCGCGCACCGATAGGCGCCTGCCCAAGCCCTGCGGCGTTTATGGCGCGCTCTAAGTGGTGGGTGTCGCACGCACCGCCGGTCCCTATGCGCCGATTCCTTTTGAAACTTCAGCACTTCTGTGGCCGTGCATAACCGGTCATTGCGCGCCTATCGTCGCCGGGGCGGTTTCCCGTGCCGGGCCCGGCGCACAGCGGGGGGACGCGGCCGCGTGCAGGGCCGCTGGACAACCGAAGCGAAGGCTGAAGCACCTAGACAACCGGTTATGGCAAGACTGAGGCGTGTGGCAGCCGACTCGCCCGTGTTGACCGTGCCAGATGCACAGGCGTGGCACAGCTGGCTCACCGAGCACCACGGAGACGCAAGCGGCGTCTGGCTCGCACTGGCGAAGAAGGGCACGACCGAGCCCACGAGCCTCACCTACGACCAGGCCCTCGAAGAGGCATTGTGCTTCGGCTGGGTCGACGGTCAGCTCGGTTCTGGCGATGAGGCGACCTTCCGCCGGAGGTTCACGCCTCGGCGGCCACGCAGCTCGTGGTCCAAGCGCAATGTCGCGCTTGTCGAACTGCTTATGCGCCAGGAGCGCATGCGACCGGCGGGCCTGGCCGCCGTGGATCGGGCGAAGGCGGACGGGACCTGGGGCTCGGCTTACTCGGGCCAAGCCGCGATCGAGGTCCCGGGCGACTTGGCGTCGGCCTTAGGGGCCCACCCGGCCGCCCAAGACACCTTCGACAACCTGAGTCGCGCTAACCGCTACGCCGTGCTTTACCGGATCGAGACCGCCAAGCGCAGCGAGACGCGCAAGCAGCGCATCGAGCGGCTCGTGGAGATGCTTGCGCGCGGGGAAACCCTCCACCATCAGGCGCGCCCGGCACGGCCGTCGTCGTAAGGCTTCGCTCGCCGCCGAGCGGGCCAGGTTAGAGGCGCGACCTGCATGTTCTGGCGCGCCGTCGGCGGACGCCCGGCGAGCCCGAGTCGTCTGATTGATAATCCTTGTAGGCGTTACGGCTGAGCCGTAGCGTCGAGAGGTCCGATGGGCCAGCTCTCGAACCGTCTGCCGACTGCTTGGCGGCCTGGCTTAATAACGAGGTGCCGGCCCTCGGGTCTCGCCCGTGGTGTGGCTCAAAAGAGGCGCGAGCGCCG
>PMLI01000122.1 GCA_003158835.1 Acidimicrobiaceae bacterium | reverse complement strand
ATAGTCGCTACCCAGTTCGCCAAGTTGTACCCGGGCTTCAAACTAGTCATTGAGACGACGGCTGACCGGCCTGCTTATCTCCAGAAGATCTACACCCTCGCGGCTGCCAATCAGCTCCCTCAGCTCTTCGATGAGGACGCCACGCCATTTGCTCAAGAACTTGCTCATGCGGGCAAGATCGTCAACATTGGGGCGTGGCTCAACAAGGAGGGACTGACGTCGGTCTACAAGCCCCTCGCCCTCAATTACGACCGTTTCGGGAACGGGTCACTGTACGCCGTGCCGCTCGAGTTCGCTATGGAATTCTTCTTCTACAACAAAGCGCTCTTCAAGGAGGCAGGGATCACGGCTCCCACGACGCTTTCCCAGCTTGTCAGTGATTGTGCGCCCCTAAAGGCCAAGGACATCATCCCCGTCGCCATTGACGGTGTTGACGGCTGGCCGCTGCTACGGTACCTCGCTTTCTACCCGTTCCGGCTTACCGGCAATACTTTCGTCACCAACCTGGCCCAGGCGAAAGCATCAATGGCAAGCCCGACAGGCAACGCCGCCGCCAACTATGTCGCGTCTCTCGGCAAGGCCAACTGCTTCGAGTCGGGTTTCTCGTCAACGGGCTATTCGGACGCCCTGAACCTGTTCCTAAGCGGTAAAGCGGCGATCATTGGCGATGGGAGCTGGGACCTGAGCTCGTTAGCCAGCCCCACGCTGCCGGCCAACGTGCGCAACAACATATCTTACTTCCTCCTCCCCTCTGCGCCCGGTGCGACGACGACCCGAAATGACTACGTCGTGAGCTCAGGAATCGGCATGGCCGCCAATGCCAGCACCTGGACGCCGCTCGTGCAGACATGGGTAAAATACCTTATCCAGCACTATCCGCCCGTTCTCGCAGCGCTTGGCCAGATCCCGGCGATGAAGTACAACAACATCAAAATCCCTTCCAACGTGGTCGAGCCGCTCTACCGGAACGTCATTGCTGAGGCAAACAAGCTGGGCACTCAGACGGCCCGTCCCTGGGACACCGAGCTCGACCCGACCACGACCACCGTCATCGAGCAAGACTTGCCACTGCTGGCCGGGGGCAACATGTCACCCAGCGCCTTTGAAAGTGCCATTGACCAGTCGGTGAAGCAGAATGCTCCCAAGTACTTCCCGGGCGCGCCCTAACCAGGCCCAAGGGGCTCGCTCTGGCGACGCCCAGGTAACCGCGGTGAGCGGTCGTCGCGTCGGACGGCCGCCCACCGGGCGCAGGTTCCAGTCCGTGTACCCAACCCGGTCGCGTTGGGCCCTCATGGTCTTCCTGCTCCCACCCCTGGCGTTCTATGCGGCAACGGTGTTGTTCCCCATAGCCGAGGCCATGGTGCTCAGCCTGTACAACTGGGGCGGGATCACCTCTCCCCAGTTCATCGGGCTGGCGAACTACCGCCAGATGCTTGACGACCCGACGTTCAGGGAGGCGGCCCGCAACTCGCTGGTATACCTCGCCGTCTCTCTGGTGCTCGAGATCGGGGTCGGCCTGGTCATCGCCAATGCCCTCAGCTACGTGGTCCGGCGCTGGCGTGACATCATCAAGACCCTCTACTTGCTCCCGGCGATCCTGTCCACCGTCACCATCTCGTTGTTCTTTCAACGCGTCTACTCGAGCGAGCCGAAGGGCCTGGTGGACCAGCTCCTTTCGGCCGTGGGTCTGGGCTCCCTCCAGCAGCCATGGCTCTCGGACCTCCACACGGCCTTGGTCGCCGTCAGCATCCCTGATGGCTGGCGTCTCATGGGCCTGTACACCGTCATCCTCTTGGCAGCGATCTTGACTGTCCCGAAAGAGGTTGAGGAGGCGGCCCGCCTGGACGGGGCCACTGAGCGACAGCTCTTCACCAAGATCCGGCTCCCTCATCTGAGACCGGTCCTGCTGACCACGCTCATCATGGCCGCCACCTTCGGCCTGCGTGGCTTTGACATCCCCTACCTGTTGACGAACGGCGGTCCAGGCACTTCGACCGAGCTGCTCACAACCTATATGTACCAGCAGGCGTTCACGAGCACGAACTTCGGATATGCCAGCGCGTTGTCGGTGTTCATAGTGGTCGAGTGTGTTGTCGCCGTCGGGGTCATCTTGGTGCTGATGCGACGAAAGGCGGCCTGAACGGTGGCCATATCTACTCTGTCACCACCTCCCACTATTAGGCCTGCTCGCACCGGTTCCCGCTGGTTCCGGCCTTCACACCGGCTTTCGAGGCTCCTTGTGGCTGCCGTGCTCATAGTGCAGGTCTATCCGCTGTTCTGGATCGTGACGACGAGCCTGAAGACGCAGAACTCCTTCGCTGGGAGCAATGCGTTCTCCTTGCCCGTCCACGTCACCTTCCAAAACTACGTACGCGCTTTCAATGACGGCGATATCCCTCGGTTCCTCTTCAATAGCGTCGTCGTGACCGCAGCGTCTGATGTCCTAATAGTGGCCCTAGGGATGATGGCCGCATTCGCCATCCACGTGCTTGGGTTCCGCCTGAGCAAGCTTGTGCTCGCCATGTTCCTGGGCGGCATCGTCGTACCTGTCCAGGTTGTCCTGGTGCCTCTCTTCATTGATTACACCCATGTTGGGTTGCTCAATTCGTACGAATCGTTGGTCCTACCCTATGTGGGCTTTGCCCTGCCGATCTCGGTATACCTGTTCGTCAGCTTTTATTCGTACATCCCCAACGACATCTATGAGGCCGCGTCCCTCGATGGTTGCGGGCCGTACCGGCTCTTCTTCCGGGTAACGATGCCTCTGTCGGCAGCGACCATTGTCACCGTTGTCTTCATCAACAGCATCTTCATCTGGAACGACTTCATCTTCGCCAACACGTTCTTGCTGACCCAGAACCTCCACACCATCCCGCTGGGACTGGAGAGCTATCTGGGCGAGATGGGCTCCACCGACTGGACGGCAACGTTCGCGGCGGTCTCGGTTACCGCAACGCCGCTGCTCCTGGCCTTCTTGGCGCTCAACAAGGCCCTTGTGCGAGGATTGGAGGGTCGGCCGGCGAAGCTCTAAGGCTGGTCCCGTTGAGACGCTAGGAAGCCGATGTACTTCAACATTCCGTTCGAGCCGGCGCAACCATGGGGGACGTCGGTGCCTGGGCGTGGGAGTGAAAAGAGGTCAGGTGTTCGCGTTCCTTCCGTACAGCTCACCATGGACCGACGGCGAGGCCGTTATGACCAGGTCGGTTACCGCTGAGAACCCCAACGGCGAAAAGGGTGGTGGTGGCCGAGCCTCATCCAAGCTGGGCCCCGGGCGCAAGGGCCGACCATGTGCCCCCCTTGACGCCGGGGAGACCATCACGCTCGCCGATATCAGTGGCAGCGGGCGCATTACCCGGTTATGGCTGACGGTGCCGGACCAGACTGAGGCCGGCCCGTTTGTCCTGCGAGACCTGGTCCTGCGGGCCTACTGGGACGATGCCGCAGGCCCGTCG
>PMLI01000589.1 GCA_003158835.1 Acidimicrobiaceae bacterium | reverse complement strand
GATCGGATTGAGACGATCGAGGATGCGCCGCAGCACGGCCAGCCAGTGCGCGTCAGCGGCACCTGGGTGCTCAGGGGGGGAAAGCGCCCTGCTGGGCGACGGATTGACGCACGATACGCAGGGCGGCGGTGAAGCTGACCCGGTCGGGGTCGACGCCTCGGCCGGTGGCGGCGGTGCACATGAGGGCACGGATGGCGTAGAGGGTGCACAGGTAGCCATAGGCCTCCTGGCGGGCCCCTTCGGGAGACCTGGAGCGCAGCACGACCCGCGGCCCGCGCCGGTGGGTCTTCAGCGCGTCGAGGACGGTCTCGAACTCCCAGCGTTCGGGGTAGAGGGCGGCGAGCTCGTCGGTGGGGCCGTCGCCGGGGACGAGAACGGTGGTGACGAGCCGGTAGGTGCAGTCCTCGGCCTGTGGCCGCCCGGGGTCGTCGAGGGCGTACTCGACCACGCGCACGACCACGGGGTTCTTCGGGTTGGGGCGGTCCTTGTTGGCCCCCTACGACTAGCCGTGACCCCAGCCGCAAACTAGCCACCATCTGGGAATGATGGCGAACATTCTGCGCCGCGCTCGGTCGGTACCCCGGGTCGGTCAGGGGCGCCCGGCAGTCGGCGCTCTGTCCGGCCAGTGTCAGGTCGGCAGCCGCCCCCACAACTGACGGGGCCGAGGGTGTCCACAGGCTCGAAGTCACCAGGCGTTACCCGGCGCTCGGACGATGACGAATTCGGGTAGTCAAACAGTTCTCAGAAGGACCGCCAGGTCTTTTTGGGTCGCGGTTCAAACCCGCAGCTGTGCTACGATGTAGTCAATCGCACTACACCGGAGGTCACGTGCCACGCCCAACATCGTTCCGCCTTCCCGACGAACTGCTCGCCCGGTTGGACGAGGAGGCTTCATCGAGGGGGACCTCCGTCAGCTCCCTCGTCAGTTCGGTCCTTGACGAAGGGCTGAAGACCCGCCGTTTCCCTGGGGTCGTGTACCGCGACGGCCCGACCGGGCGACGAGCAGGGCTCGTGGGCGGCCCTGACGTATGGGAGGTCATCCGTGCGCTGAAGGCCGCTTCAGGCGGGGCGGAGGTTCGAGTGCGTACGGTGGCCGAGGAAAGGGGCCTGCCCGTGGCCCAGGTCCGGCTCGCGATCGACTTCTACGGAGAGCACGCCGACGAAGTCGACGAGCGGATTGCTCTGGACGCACAGGCGGCGGAGCGCGTACGTAAGGTCGTGGAACGCCGCGAGAGGCTCCTGTCCGCTTGAACTGGCTCTTCGACGAGATGTTCGCTCCCGAATGCGCCAGCCGGCTCTGCGAGCTCGGCCATGATGCCCTCTCGGTGCACGACATCGGCTTAGCCGGCCATGGCGACGAGGAGGTGTTCTCCGCTGCGATCAGCTCGGGACGCGTCCTTCTGACAGAGAACTTCGGTGACTTCTCGGTCCTGCTCGACCAGCACCTTTCGCGCCAGGAGCCGTGCGTTCCCGTGGTGTTCCTGCACCGGAGCCGCTTCGGCCGTGGCGGGTCGATGGCGAACAAGGTGACGGTGCTCCTTGACGACTGGGCTCGGGACAAGCCCGAGCCGTACCTCGGCCCGCACTGGCCGAAGGGAGCAGCAGAGGACTGAGGCATAATGGGGTGACCTGGGCGGGGCCCGCAGCCGGCAATAAGTAGTCACTCGCCGCGCATACGTGATGACCAGCCTGGAGGCAGCCGACGAAGGACCGGCGCTGAACTTTATGTTTGCAGCGGCCAATGTTGGGACGAGCGCCAGTTCTGATGTCATGAAGGAGCGCTTAGCGGCTCTCGCGTGACGGGCCCACCGGGCCGGCGCCGTTGTTGGAGGCAAGGCCGGTGGCCAGTTCGGGGACAAACAAATCGGGGACCTCGCTCTGCCGTAAGGGCCCGAGTGTCGGCACACTCGGGGGTAGCGAACCAAAACCCTCACGACAGAGGAGGAAGACCCCAATGCAAGAACAATTATCGCGCCAGTACGTGGGCATCGACCTGCACCGTCGGCGCTCGGTCATCGTGCGCCTGGACCAAGCCGGCAATGTGCTCGGCACGGTGCGGGTGGACAACGACCCCGTCGAGCTCGCCCTGGCCATGGCCGAGGCAGGAGAAGGCCCCGAGGTAGCTCTTGAGGCTACATACGGCCACTACTGGGCCGCTGACCTGCTAAAAGAGAATGGGGACCATGTCCACTGTGGCTTCTTCTGTTCGCTGCGGTCAGGACGGTGAACTTGTATTGACCGGGCAAGCCTTTCTCGACAGGAGGCTTCGACCTCTGGGCCGAAGGGCACGTGCCATCGGTTGTCGGGCCCACGATGGCCGGCCAACCATCCCTTGTTGACCCAGTTGATAATGGTGCGCAGACAGACCCCGAGCCGCTTGGCTACTTGCGAGGCAGGGAGCGTGCCGTCGTCAAGGGACGCGGCTGAAGGGATGTTGTGGTAGATACGGAGGTTTGCTACCTCACGACAATGGAACCGCCGGCCCGCGCCGGTGCTATGCCCAGCTTTGTCGAGCCGCTCGGCGATCTCCCGGTTGCTCAAGTGCGCCAGGCTGCGGACCATCTCGACCGCGGCAGGACCGGTGTGGCCCCATTGCTTCACCTTCTGGAACCGGGCAACGACGATCTCGTCGGTGGCACCGGTGTGCCAGCGGATCCCGATGCGAGCTTTGCCCAGGTC
>PMLI01000563.1 GCA_003158835.1 Acidimicrobiaceae bacterium | reverse complement strand
CCCGAGGCGTTCTGCCACCTCGAGGTGGAGGAGAACACCCATCAGGTGCCGCCCCTTGTGCGAGCCGGCGACATTGCCGGTCTCGTCCTTGACCCACACCCCACCGCTGGGCTCGAAGCCCAGGTTGGCCGAGAGGTGCTCGCTGCGCTTGAACGGCGTGGCCGCGAAACCGCGGCCGTCCACGGCTGCCACCGCCATGTCCAGGTCCTGCACCAGGGCCAGGAAGTCTTCATCGGCCATCCCGCCTGACATGGCGCGGTGGTAGCTGTGCAGGAGGCTTCTGTAACGGGCGAAAGGCTCGGTCTCTTCTCGGGAGGCCGGGAAGCTCAGCCTGGCCGGGTCGAGGACCTTGACGAGAACGTGGTCGACGTCGCCCTCGCCGAGGCGGGGACAGCGGAAGGGGTAGGGGTCGGCAACGTCGGGCGAGCTACCGCAACCGGCGCAGACGAGCCGACTGACCGGTCTCGTCACGGCACCGCAACGCCGCTGCGAGAATTGAACTCTTTGATCATCTCGTCCCACACGGGAAGCTTCTCCCGCAGCGCCGACCAGAACGACGCCTCGCGCCGGGCGACGAAGTCGTCGAACGAAAGGCCCTGCTGCTCCACCCAGGTGAAGTAGCCGAGGTTGAATATCCGCTCACGGTCCCGTTTCGTGGTCTCGAGAAGGTGATCGGTGCCCGCGGCCAGCATCCAGCGCCCGAACGCCTCACCCGCGGCGACGGCATCAAAGCCACCGGGGAAGTCGCGGGCCTCGATCTTGGTTCGTTCGCTCCCGTACATCTCCGCACCGTCGGTCGCGACCGTGGCCACGACGTCGCTGGGACCGAGATCCAGGTACTTGGCGGTCTTCACGGCGGCGACGATGTTACAGATGCTCGACAAGCCGAAGGAGCTCAATGCCCCGAGGACGGACGGGGGGACGTGACGGCGCTCCGCCAGGTAGGCCCGCCCTGCCGGCGACGAGAAGAGCACCGAGAGATGGTCGGTGGCCCCGTCACTGACGGCGGTGACCAGGTCGGTGTTGTAGACATTGTGGATGAGCGGTATGTGCTTGTCGCCGATGCCCTGGATGTTGTGCTCGCCGAAGCCGTTGTAAAGCATCGTCGGGCACTCGAGCGCCTCGACCGCCACGATCCGGGCCCCGTAATCATCCTTCAGGCGGTCGCCGGCGCCCAGAGTGCCGGCCGACCCCGAGGCGGAGACGAAGGCGCGCAGGCAGAGACCTGCTTGGTCCTCCCGGAGGCGTTCGAAGACGTCACCCAGAGCCGCTCCGGTGCACTGGTAGTGCACAAGGTAATTGCCGAACTCGGAAAACTGATTGAAGATCACGTTGGCGGGATCCTGCGAGAGCTCCGCGCACTTGTCGTAGATTTCCTTCACGTTGCTCTCCGAGCCCGGGGTGGCGATCACGTCGGCCGGGTCGGTCACCCAGTCCTCGAGCCAGGCGAAGCGCTCCCGGCTCATACCTTCGGGCAGCACCGCCACGCCCCGGCAGCCCATGAGCCGCGAGATGGCCACCCCGCCCCGGCAGTAGTTCCCCGTAGAAGGCCATATGGCCCGGTGCGACGTGGGGTCGAACTGGCCGGTGACGACCCGCGGCGCCAGGCAGCCATAGGCCGCCAGCACCTTGTGGGCACGGATCATCGGGAAGCGGTTGCCCAGAGCCACCACGATCTTGGCCTCGACACCGGTCAGTTCCTTCCCGAGCACCACGTGGCCGGGGACCGGGCCCTGCGCGCCTCGGTCCGCACTGTTGTACCAGTGCACCCGGAACAAGTTGAGCGGGTGCGCCTCGTCCGGTTTCACCGAACCGAGAGCCTGACGGACCGTAGCGGGGATCCTGTGCGGTTCCGCCAGCTCGGCGAAGGTCGGCAACAGTACCTGAGCCTGGCGGAAACGCTGCACCGTGCGGTCGTAGACGCCGCGATCGACAATGTGGTCCTCTAGTCCCGAAGTGGGCATGGTGCTGCCGCTCCTAAGTTGTCTCTGTACTGTTGGTGGTGAGTGCGTGGTAGCGACTGGGCGCCGTGCCGGCGACTATAGGACGTCCTCGGCCAGCATGGCAGTGGCGACCCTCAAGAACCCCGCGATGTTGGCGCCGAGCACGTAGTTGCCAGGCTGACCGTACTCCGCGGCAACGGCGCTCACCTTGCTGTGGATCGAGCTCATGATCGACCGCAGCCGCTCATCGACCTGCTCGCGGGACCACTGCAGGTGCTCGGAGTCCTGAGCCATCTCCAGGCACGACACGGCGACCCCGCCGGCGTTGGCGGCCTTGCCGGGACCGTAGAGAATGCCCGAGGCGATGAACAGCTCGGCCCCTTCGGGGGTCGTGGGCATGTTGGCTCCCTCGGTGACCACCGCGACCCCGGACGAGATCAGGTTGGCCGCGTCCTTGCCGTTGATCTCATTTTGCGTGGCGCTCGGGAAGGCGCAGTCGGCCGGGATGCTCCAGAGCGGGTTTGAGTCTCCCGGCGCGGCCGGCACGAACCGCGAGCCACGGAACTGCTCCGCGTACTGGCGGATCCTTCCCCGCCGTACGTTCTTCAGCTCCATGACCCAATCGAGCTTTTCGCGATCGATCCCGTCAGGGTCGTGGATGAAGCCGCCGGAATCGGACAGGGTGACGGGTCGGGCACCGACCTCGATCAGCTTCTCGACCGTGAACTGCGCCACGTTCCCGCTGCCCGAGACCAGGCACGTCTTGCCTTCCAGGCTGTCGCGGCGCGTCGCCAGCATCTCCTGCGCGAAGTAGACGGCTCCGTACCCGGTCGCCTCCGGACGGATAGCCGAGCCTCCCCACTCCAGGCCTTTGCCGGTCAGCACGCCGGAAAATTGGTTCGTGATCCGCTTGTACTGGCCGAAGAGACAACCGATCTCCCGGGCGCCGACGCCGATGTCCCCGGCCGGCACGTCGGTGAACTGACCGATATGCCGGTACAGCTCAGTCATGAACGACTGGCAGAAGCGCCGCACTTCGCCCGCGCTGCGGTGCTTCGGGTCGAAGTCCGAGCCGCCCTTGGCCCCGCCTATGGGCAGGGTCGTGAGGGCGTTCTTGAAGACCTGCTCGAAAGCGAGGAACTTGAGCAGGCCCAGGTAGACGGTCGGGTGAAACCGGAGCCCGCCCTTGTAGGGCCCGATGGCGCTGTTCATTTGAACGCGAAAACCCCGGTTGATGTGGACTTCTCCGGCGTCGTCGACCCAGGGGACCCTGAAGATGATCACCCTTTCGGGCTCGGCCATGCGCTCGAGGATTTTGGCCCTCCGGTACTCCGGCCTGGCATCGACTACGGCGGCCAGGCAGGGGTACACCTCGCGTACGGCCTGGAGGAACTCCGTCTCACCGGGGTTCTTGTCCTCGACCGCGGCTATCACCGAGTCGACGTACGTTCTCACGGCAAAATCCTCCTCTTCATCCTCTTCGTCCTCGCCAGGGCTGGCTACAGGCTCACGAGGGTTAGTTGCAGGTCCGGCAGAACTCTTCGATCGAACCGAGGGCCGTCCGGATGTTGTCGACCGAGTTGGCATAGGACAGGCGTATGTAGCCCTCTCCCCAGGGCCCGAACGCGGTCCCTGACAGGCAAGCCACTCCGGCCTCGTCGAGCAGACGGGCGGCGAGTACCGACGACGCCAGGCCGAGATCCTTCACGTTCGGGAACACGTAGAAGGCGCCCTGTGGGGTTAGGCACGAGATCCCCGGGATGCGTTCGAGGCCCTCGACGATCACGTCACGCCGGGCACGGAACTCTGCCACCATGTCCTCGATCGGCTTCCAGGGCCCTTCGAGAGCGGCTACCGCAGCATCCTGGCTGAACGCCGAAGTACAAGAGACGGAATTAACGATGAGACGGGTGACCGGTTCCACGAGCTCGGCCGGGAACACGCCGAAACCCAGCCGCCAACCCGTCATGGCAAAGGGCTTCGACCAGCCGTCGAGCAGGACGGTGCGCTCGGCCATGCCGTCGAAATCGAGGACGCTGCTGTGCTTGCCGTCGTACCGGGTCGCCCAGTAGACCTCGTCGCTCAGTACCGTCAGGTCGTGGCGAACGGCGATCCCGGCTATGGCTTCACAGTCGTCGGGGGTCAGGGCGCTGCCGCACGGGTTGTGCGGCGAGTTGAGGATGAGAAGCTTCGTACGGGGGGTGACCAGGTGCTCGACCTCTTCGGGGTCCATCCGGAACTGGTTCTCCTCTCGGAGCGGTACCGGCACGGGGACGGCCCCGACGAACCCTGCGATCGACTCGTACATCGGGAACCCGGGATCGGGGAACATCACTTCGTCGCCTTCCTCGCACAGGGCGAGCATGGTGTAGAACATGATCGGTTTGGCGCCCGGCGTGATCAGCACCCTGTCGGGAGAGGCGCGCAGCCTCCCATTGCGCTCGAGGTAGGCGCTGACGGCCTCGCGGAGGCGGACCGTCCCCGGCGCCGGTACGTAATGGGTGTGACCGGCCTTCAGCCCCGCCTGGGCCGCTTCGACGATGTGAGCGGGAGTGGTGAAATCCGGCTCCCCGATCTCGAGGTGCACCACCCGGCGCCCCGTGCGCTCCAGCGCCTGGGCCTGGGCCAGGACGGCAAACGCCGATTCGGTACCCAGCTGCTTCATTCTTGATGCGAGCCTTGTCATAGTCCGGAAGATAACGTCTCGAACGGCGCTCCAACCAGGGTCCAAGGGCCCGGTCTCGAACCGTCCCCGCGGCGTGGTGACCAAAGGCTCTAGTGAGGGAGTTGTTTAGCTTGCACCATGTTGCGAGAACCGAGCGACATTCATAGTCGGGGCCGGAGGTTTCAAATGACGCCAGCTGTTGCCGTCGAGGGCATGTCCGTGGCGGGCAGGGCGCGTCCCTGTGGCGAGGCCGAAGTGCGGCGTCTTTTTGCCGCGGCCGAGCCTGACTTCACCCGCTACGAGGTGTTGAAGGACTTGGTGGACGAGTGCATCGACCTGTCCCTCAACTACCGCCAGAGCGGGCACCCGGGCGGGTCGCGCTCCAAGGTCCACATGATGCTGGCGCTCGCGCTGTCGGGAGCGATGAGATGGGACCCGCGCCGGCCGTGGCTCCGCTTCTCCGACCGCTTCGTCCTGTCCGCCGGCCACACCGTCCCGCTCGTTTACGCCACGCTGGCCGTGCTGAACGAAGGGCTACGGGCCCGGTATGAGCGGACCGGCCTCGAGTGTTACGCGTTTGCGGATGACGGGAAGTTCGCTCTCACGTGGGAGATGCTGCCGGAGCTACGCCACCGTGGCGGCCTGCCCGGGCACGCCGAGATGGCGGGGAAAAGCCTGTTCCTGAAGTACAACACCGGTCCGTCGGCCCACGGCGTCGGCCCCGCCGTCGGGGAAGCTCTGGCGCTGAAGCTGGCGGGGGCCGGAGAGGTGAAAGTCTTCGCCCTCGAGGGCGAGGGAGGGCTCACGCCCGGCGGAGCCCACGAGGCCAAGAACACGGCGTGGGGGCTCGGGCTGTCGAACCTCGTCTTCCTCATCGACTGGAACGACTTCGGCATCGACCCACGGCCGGCCTCGAGCGTGGTCAACGGCTCGCCGGTGGACTGGTTCGCCCCCTACGGATGGAGGGTCACAGGCACCGAGGAAGGCGCGGAATGGGGGCCGGTGACCCGGGCCGTGCTCGATGGGGCTTGTGGGGCCAATCCCGACGACGTCCCGAGCGTGGCGTGGTTCAAGACCCGCAAGGGCCGCGGGTACGGGAAGTACGACGCCGCCAGCCACGGCGTCCCGTGGCCCATCCACTCCGAGCAGTTCTGGGCGGTGCGCAAACAGTTCATGGCCCGTTACGGGGTCGAGTACCAGGGAGTGGACGCCCCGGCGCCGTCGGGCCCGGGGGCGTTGCGCGCCCAGGAAGAAGCCAACCTGCAAGTGGTGATGGAGGTGCTGCGCCGGGACGAGGACCTCGTCGAGTGGCTTTCGGACCGGCTCGTCGCCATAGCCGGCACGGTACCCGAAGCCATCGACGGGTTCCGGCTCGGCGGCAAGGCGGGCAACGTGTTCACCGACAAGCGGATTTTCGACTTTGAGAACTACCCCGAAGAGATATGGAAGCGCCCCGGCGATAAAGCGCCCAACCGCGCCGCCCTTGGGACATGGGGCTCGTACGTCAACGCCCTGGCCAAGCACGACTACGGGCGGCCGCTGTTCATCGCCTGCTCCGCTGACCTGGCCGACTCCACGAACATCTCCGGCTTCGCGGCCGACTTCGGGGAGATGAAAGGCTCCGGGTGGTACGAAAGGAGCTCCCACCCCTTCGGTGCCCTGCTCCCGACCGAAATCACCGAGTTTACCAACGCCGGCCTGATGGCGGGCCTGGCGACGGTCGACCTGGCCGAAGATCCGTTCACCTCGTTCGACGGCTTCTGGGGGGCGTGCTCGACCTACGGCGCCTTCTCGTACCTCAAGTACGGCCCGATGAGGCTCTTCAGCCAGCTGGCGCAGGATTGCGACCTCAAGGTGGGCAAGCTCCTGTGGGTCGCAGGCCACTCCGGGCCCGAGACCGCCGAGGACTCGCGTACGCATTTCGGCATCATGGAGACGGGGGTGACGCAGTTGTTCCCCGAGGGCCGGGTGATCGACCTGCACCCATGGGAGTACAACGAGGTCCCCGTCGTCCTCGGGGCGGCGCTGGCGCTGGATGTGCCGATCGTGGCGTTGCACCTGACCAGACCCCCGATCGAGATCCCCGATCGCGCTGCCCTGGGCATGCCGTCGCACTTCGCCGCCGCCCGCGGCGCGTACGTGCTGCGGCCCTTCGACGAGGACAAGCCCAAAGCCGGCACAGTCTTCGTGCGCGGTACCATGCCGACCCACAACCTGGTCAAGGTCCTGCCCGAGCTCAAGCGGGCCGGTCTCAACGTGAAGGTCGTTGCCGCCATCAGCCCGCAGTTGTTCCAGGCCCAGGACAGTTCGTACCGGGAGCCCGTGTTGGCTCCGGCTGATTTCGTCGATTCGATGGTCGTCACCAGCGGGGCGTTCAAGCTGATGCGTGACTGGGCCGAGGGCCCGATCACGAGGGAGTACTCGTTATCATCGGACTTCGATGACCGGTGGCGGACGGGGGGGAGCCTGGACGAGGTCATCTCCGAGGCCCACCTGGGCTCCGAGAACATCCTTGTCGCCATCGACCGTTTCGTCACCGAGCGCGCCGAGCGGTTGCGTCGTTGGCAGGCTTACCTGGATTCCGCAGCGCGGCGGTAAGGGCACGTGCGGGCGACCATGACAGGGGCCACCGGGTCGCCCTGGGGGATCCCGGCATGCTGGTCCGCGGCGCCGGCATGCTGATCCGCGGTGGCCGCGTCATCGACGCCGGCGGTGACCGGCAGGCAGACGTAAGGCTGGGCGATGACGGTCGTATCGCCGAGGTCGGGGCCGACCTCGTCCCGCACGAGGCAGAGGTGGTCCACGACGCGGCAGGAAAGCTCGTCGTTCCCGGCGGGGTCGACGCCCACACCCACATGCAGCTCCCGGTGGGCGCGGTGAGGGTCTCCGACGACTTCGCGTCCGGCACCCGAGCCGCGGCCGTGGGCGGCACGACCACGATCATCGACTACGTCAACGTCACCAGGGGGCAGGGCCCCATGGCGGCGGTGGCGCAGTGGCGGGCGCTGGCCGAACCTGCGGCCGTGGACTGGGGCCTGCACCTGACCTTCACGGAGACAGTGCCCGAATCGGTGGTGGCGGCCGGGGTCGAAGCGGGTATCACGTCGTTCAAGCTCTACCTCGCCTACCCCGACCGGCTCCAGGTGGACGACGGCACCATCGTCAGGCTGATGCGCTTCGCCCGGCGCCAGGGCGCGCTCGTGACGCTTCACTGTGAGAACGGCGGGGCCATCGAGGAGCTGCGTCGCCAAGCTCTGGCCGAGGGACGGACCTCGATCATCGAGCACGCACGCACGCGCCCGGCCATCCTCGAGGGAGAGGCGACGGCGCGCGCCGCAGTCCTGGCCGAGCTGACCGGTGCCGCCATATACATCGTGCACGTGTCGTCGGCCAACTCGCTCGCCGCGGTGCGCGCGGCGCGCCAGCGCGGCGTCGACATTCAGGCCGAGACCTGTCCCCAGTACCTCTACCTGGGCACGGGAAAGCTCGAGGGGCCGGACGCGCCCGACTTCGTCTGTACCCCGCCCCTTCGCGACCCGTGGCACGCGGAGGAGCTGTGGGAGGGCCTGGCGCGAGGCTCGGTCCAGACGGTGGCGACGGACCACTGTCCCTTCTGGCGGGCCGATCGTCGCGCCGGGGTGTCAGCCCGGCCCGGCGGGGCGAGGGACTTCACCGAGGTCCCGGGGGGCCTGCCGGGCGTCGAGACACGGATGGCGCTCGTGTGGGCCGGCGTCAACGCGGGCCGGATCGCGGCCTCGGACTGGGTGCGGCTGTGCTGTGAAGCCCCGGCCAGGACATTCGGGCTGTGGCCGGCGAAAGGGTCCCTGGCTCAGGGCTCCGACGCAGACGTCGTGGTGTGGGACCCGGAGCGCCGCCAATCGCTGGCGGCCGCGGAGCTCGACATGGTCGTGGACCACTCCCCCTACGAGTGGTTCATTTCCCGCGGGTGGCCCGAACTGGTGCTCAGCCGTGGCCGTGTGGTGGCCCGTGACGGGCGGTTCAGCGGCGTCCCCGGATGGGGCCGGTACGTCGCCCGGGCTCCCAGGGCTTATTGAAAACCGCCGAGCCCTAGGTCGGGATAGATTGCAGGTAATCGAGGAGCCCTCCATGACTGAAACGCTGGCGAAGACGAGCTCCGCGGGAACGCATTCGCGGTTCAACTTGAACGGCCGCCCGGTGGAGGTATGCGGCGAGCATCCCCACCTGCTCTCGGCGCTCCGGGAGGAGCTCGGGGTCGTCTCAACCAAGGATGGGTGCTCGCCGTCGGGCCAGTGCGGCTGCTGCACGGTCCTGATCGATGGCAAGGCGTTCGTCAGCTGCCAAGTCTCCCTGGAGAAGGCGGCGGGAAAGTCGGTCACGACACTGGAGGGGTTCGACCCCGCTGAGCGTGAGCGGTTTGCCGCCGCATTCGCGTCTACCGGGGCGCTCCAATGCGGCTTCTGCACACCGGGGATCATCGTGAGGCTCAAGGCGTTGCTGGACAAGAAGGGACCGGATCTCACACGGGAGGACGCGGCGCGCCATCTTGGCGCCCACCTGTGCCGCTGCACGGGCTACACCAAGATCCTCGATGCCGTCGAGGTGCTGGCGAGCGGGAACATCCCCGACGCGACCCCGTCGGGTGGCATCGGGGCGCGGGCCATCAAGTACGAAAGCCTCGAGCATGCCCTCGGGGACTGCGACTATGTGGACGACATCCGGGTGCCGGGCCTGCTGCATGGCGCTCTGCGGCTGGCCGACCATGCCCGCGCCGAAGTGGTACGGATCGACACCGCCGCGGCACTGGCCGTCCCCGGCGTCGAGGCCGTATTCACGGCGGCAGACGTGCCGGGGAGCCTGAGAGTCGGCATCATACACACCGACTGGCCGGTGTTCATCCCTGAAGGCGGACGGACTTCGTACCTCGGTGACGTGATCGCCATCGTGGTGGCCGGCTCCCGCGTGACCGCTCGCGAGGCCGCCCAGCTGGTGGATGTCGAATACCGGCCGCTCCGGCCCCTGACCGACGCCCTTGCCGCGATAGGCGATCCCGAGGATGCCGTGTGGGAGCTGAAAGGTAACGTGCTCTCGCGCTCGGCGTACCGGCGCGGGGAGGTCGACCCCGCGCTTGCCGCTTCCGCTCACACGGTGCACGAGATATTCCAGACCCAGCGAGTCGAGCATGCGTTCCTGGAGCCCGAGTCGACTCTCGCCGTTCCCCAGGAAGACGGCAAGCTGAAGATATTCTCGGGCGGCCAAGGCGTCTGGGACGACCGCAAGCAGATCGCGTCTGTGCTCGGCATCCCCGTCGAGCAGGTCGTGGTCGAGCAGGTGTCTAACGGCGGCGCCTTTGGCGGCAAGGAGGACATGTCCAACCAGTCGCAGACGGCGCTGGCGTCTTGGCTGCTCCGCCGGCCGGTCAAGTGCACGATGTCGCGCCAGGAGTCGTTCCTGGTCCACCCCAAACGCCATCCCATCCGGCTGGAATATTGGGCCGGCTGCGATGACCAGGGCAAGCTGACCGCCGTGAAGGCTCGCATGATCGGGGACTCCGGTCCCTACGCGTCGGTCGGCATGAAGGTGCTCGAGCGGGCCGCAGGGCATGCTTCGGGGCCGTACCGCGTGCCCACCATCGACGTGGAGTCGATGGCCGTGCGTACCAACAACCCGGTCTGCGGGGCGTTCCGGGGGTTCGGGGCGAACCAGGCCCAGTTCGCCATGGAGGGTGTGATGGACCAGCTGGCCGAGAAGGTGGGCATAAGCGGCTGTGAGATGCGGGCCCGAAACGTGGTTCACCCCGGTCAAGTCTGGGGCCCCGGTCAGGTCATGGACGACGGCTGTCGAGGCGCGCAGGCCTGTTTGGAGGCGGTCAAACCTGCTTACGACGAAGCGGTTTCGGCCGGAAAAGCGGTAGGCCTCGGCCTGGGGCTGAAGAACTCGGGGCTCGGGAACGGCTTCTTGGAGATCGTGAAGGCCGTCGTACGCTTTTCCGGGACCGGTGACGTCGAGGTCCGCCATTGCTGGACCGAGATGGGGCAGGGCATACACACGGTAGCCCGCCAGGTCGTGGTCCAAGAGCTCGGAGTGGCCGCGGAGCGGGTCCATGTGGTCGTGGATACCACGCGCGAGCTCGACGCCGGACAGACCACCGGTTCGCGCGGCACCCTTATGGGCGCGGGCGCCGTCGCCGATGCCTGCCGGCACGCGAGGGCCGACGGATGTCGCCCTGGTGTGGACTACCTGGGCGAGTACCGCGTCGACTGGACCAATTCGATCGAGGAGGGTACCGAGCACCCGACTATCCACTCCGCTTTCTCGTACGCCGCCCAGCTGGTCGTGATCGACCGTGAAACCGCTCAGGTCGACAAGGTGGTCGCCGTGCACGATGTCGGCCGGGCGGTCAACCCCATGTTGTGCGAGGGACAGGTCGAAGGAGCCGTGCACATGGGCTTGGGCTATGCGATGTCGGAGGAATTCCCCTCCGATGCCGAGGGCCGGCCGTTGAAGACGACCCTGCGAAGCTTAGGGATCCTCCGCGCCAAAGACGTTCCCCTCATAGAGACCGTCCTGGTCGAAGTGCCCCAACCGCGTTCGCCTTACGGCATCAAGGGGATGGGCGAGATCGGTCTCGTGCCGACCGCCGGCGCCGTGGCGGCGGCACTTCACGGGCTGGACGGAGAGTGGCGCTCGACGCTCCCGATGCGTGCTTCCACGGGCGCGGCAGAAGGCTAGAGGACTGAAAGCAGGCGCACCGGCCCTAGTGGCCCAACCCAAAGGACTTGAACGTGACGATCAACCTTCATGGCAGGAGCTTCCTCAAGGAGGTCGACTTTACAAAGGAGGAGTTTACCTACCTCGTCGATCTGGCCGCGCAGCTTCGCGACGACAAGCGTTCAAGAAAAGAGGTGCAAAGACTCGTAGGGGCCAATATCGCGCTCATCTTCGAGAAGGCCTCCACTCGCACGCGCGCCGCCTTCGAGGTCGCCGCCCACGACCAGGGAGCGCACGTAACCTATCTCGGACCGGGGGAGTCCCAGCTCGGTTACAAGGAATCGATGAAGGACACGGCGCGCGTGCTCGGCCGCATGTTCGACGGGATCGAGTACCGGGGTTCCGCACAGGAAAACGTCGAGATCCTGGGCCGTTACAGCGGTGTGCCGGTCTGGAACGGGCTCACCGACCAGTGGCACCCGACCCAGATGCTGGCCGATGTGCTGACCATGCAAGAACACTTCTCCCGACCGTTCGAGGACGTCGTCTTCTGTTATCTCGGCGATGCCCGCAACAACGTGGCCAACTCCTTGCTCGTCACCGGCGCTCTCCTCGGCGCGGACGTGCGCCTGGCGGCACCAGAAGCGTTGCTGCCGTCATCGGAAGTACGTGAGACGGCGGAGCGGCTCGCGGCCACCTCGGGGGCGCGCCTCATGCTCACGCCCGATGTTCACGAAGCGGTGGCCGGAGCAGATTTCCTTTACACCGATGTCTGGCTCTCGATGGGCGAGCCGGAACACGAGTGGGGTGAGCGCATCAAGCAACTTCTTCCCTACCAGGTCAACTCCGACCTGCTGAAGGCTACGGGGAACCCTGCGGTGAAGTTTTTGCACTGTCTACCGGCGCTGCACAACCGGCAGACCAAGATCGGCGAGGCAATTTTCGAGAAGTGGGGACTTGAAGCGCTCGAGGTAACGGAGGAGGTTTTCGAGTCGGGTGCCTCCATTGTTTTCGATCAGTCCGAGAACCGGCTCCACACGATCAAGGCCGTCATGATCGCCACCATGGCGACCTGACGGGCGCGTCAGGGCGACCTGACGGGCGCGTCAGCTGGCGCTGGGCGTCAACGCGGCCCTCGTTACGCGTCGTACGCCTGCCTCTCCTCCATCTCGGTGTCCAAGCCCACCTGTTCGACGTCGTCGGGCACCCGGACCGGCTCAAAGCGGTCCAGGACCTTTAGGATGAGCCAGGTGACAGCGAAGGCATAGGCGGCCACCAACAGCGCCGCCGCCACCTGCTTGGCGAAGAAGGCGGCATTGCCAGCGACGAGCCCATTGTGGCCGGCGGCGTTGACGGTGAGGTACGCGAATACCCCTAGCAGCATGCTGCCGAGAAGCCCGCCGACGCCGTGCGCGGCCCAGACATCGAGCGCGTCGTCCCACTTCATCCGGTTCCGGAACTCAACCGCCAGATAGCAAACGCAACCGGCCAGGAGACCGATCACGAAGGCCGCCCACGTCGGCACGTAGCCTGCGCACGGCGTGATGCACGCCAGCCCGGCCACGGCGCCCGTGAAGGCGCCGATGACGCTTGGTTTGCTCGACCTCCACCAGCTGATGGCCGTCCAGGCGCACATCGCCACCGAGGCCGCAATGTCGGTGTTGACAAAGGCTTGGGCCGCTATCCCGTTGGCAGCAAGGGCCGATCCACCGTTGAAGCCGAACCATCCAAACCAGAGCAGACCCGTACCGAGACCGACGAACGCGACGTTGTGAGGTACCACCGTCTCGCCTGGTGCCAGCTTCCGGGCACCCACGACCCATACGGAGGCAAGAGCCGCAAACCCGGCGCTCGTGTGCACCACCATGCCGCCGGCAAAGTCGAGCACGCCCCACTTGGCCAGAAAGCCCCCGCCCCAGATCCAATGCACGAGCGGCACGTAGACGAGGAGGCTCCAGGCGACGAGGAACTTGAGATAGCTCTTGAAGTGGACGCGGTCGGCGAATGCTCCCGTGATGAGCGCGGGCGTGATGATGGCGAACATCTCTTGGAAAATGAAGTGGGCGAGGGCCGGGATGTGGGGGGCCCACGGGCCCGGTTTGGCGCCGACGTCCCTCAGAAAGACCCAGGAAAAGTTGCCGATGACGCCACCGACGTCGCCCGAAAAGGCAAGCGAGTAGCCGACGGCCACCCACAGGACGGTCACGACTCCCATCGAGATGAAGCTCTGCATCATGATGGCCAGGAAGTTTTTGCGCCGCACCAGGCCGCCGTAGAAGAAGGCGAGGCCGGGGGTCATGATCATGACCAAGGCAGCACTGAGGAGGACAAATGCGGTGTCGCCGGAGTTGATCACCTTCACCGCCTTGGGCTGGAAGGAAGGGCAGGTTCTTGCTTCGAGGTAAATTATCACGGGCCGGGCCGCGCCGCATGTTTACTCAAGGTGGCCTTGACCTGCGGGAACGTGCATAGCCGGCCAGGCCCCCACGCGGTGCCGCCGTAGCCACCGAGCGAGGTGATCGACGCCACGTCGCACGGGGGGCATTTCGACCGGTTCGAGCGCGGCTGCTCGGTGTCACCACCGGCCCGGCGTCCAGCCGTAACCCGGGCGCCGCCCGCCATCTGGGGCCACGACCGCCCCCGGGGAGCCGGCCGCACGGTCGAACCGCGATTTGCGGTGGTGTTGCCGGTCGGGGCCGCTTCCTCGATATCGTCAATGTGGCAGACGTAGGAGGAGCGATGAGCAAGCAAGCGCGGGTCAGCCACCCGATATACAGCCTTCTGCCCACAAAAGTCAGAGGCTTCGGTTCTCTGGCTGAGCTGGCCCTGGATATGCGCTNNGCAGACGGTCTCGCGGGACAAGCTTGAGCGTGAGCTCGCTGATCCGTCTCTCCGTAAGGAAATTTCTGCCCTGCTGAGAGCTAAGCGCCGTGCCGCGGAGTCGCCGGCGTGGTTCCAGCGGTCCTGTCCAACCGAGCCGCTTACTTGTGTGGCGTATTTCAGCATGGAGTTC
>PMLI01000125.1 GCA_003158835.1 Acidimicrobiaceae bacterium | reverse complement strand
GGCCCGCCTCCATAAACGCCGCCCTGACCATCTTCAACAAGACCACGAACTCGGTCATCCTGCGCCTTGACGGGGCCTTCGCCGCCGTGAAGCCGGCCTACGCCCGTTATGTGGCTGTCGCCTTAGCCAACATCGGCCGGAACCTCAACGACGTCAACCCGGTCCCAAGTGGAGAGTGACATTTGTTGTGCCGTAAGGACCCAACCAGTCATGGCTGCCAGCATTTTCCGACCTTGAGTCAGTTGTCGTCGACGAAGCAGTGCTCGACGAGATGGTGGACGTGGCTGACACTCAGGCTCGGGTGATGAGACGTTGTCGCTAAAACCCCCGCAACAGCGAAAGCTCCGGAGCAGACCACGTGGCTGAGGGAGTTCCACCGTCAGCGGCGTGCCGGCGTCAATGGGCCGCGGAACAGTCCCGGCTCGGCGAGCGGCGGGACCCATGCAACAGAGGCCGTTCCTGCGGCAGAGCGTACGGTGCGCCGCACAGCGCCTGGGCTACCGTCTTCAAGTTCCGCGATGAGGTCGCCGGCGCTGATGAAAGGAATCCCGGTCCTAGGTCCACAAGTTCCCGCAGCTTCTAACCGCCGACGATCTGGGCGTATGATCTGGCCCTTCCGGAGGCACTGATTCGAGAGTTTCGTCGGTGCGCGAAACTGTCGTACTGGCGCGCCAGGGCGCGGCGGACGCTCCGTTGCAGGCCAGCGCCGAACGGGGTCATCCGGCGCAACTTCTGGGCTCGTACCACCGAGGACAGGCCAGTGGGCCCGGGGACCTCGAGGCGCGAGGTGCGCCGGTACCCTGCGACGGTCGTCTCGCCCGACGGGGCCTGCGCGGTTGCCTTTGCGGTCGGTGAGCACGGTGGTCAGCAAAGAAAACTGCGACGCCCGCGGGCGTGCCATCCGTTGCAGCCTGCGGTGGTTGCCGCTCGGGGGGGAACAAGACGGAGATGAGCGCCGAAGACGCCATCAAGCCGAAGAAGCCGGAGCTACGCAACGGGCGCCCTAGCGGTCCCGGCCCGGCGAGCCGGAGCCGGGGTTTACAGGGTCATCTCCCTGGCTTTCAAGGTGGTGCCTAAGGTGAACTTCATCCGCATCGTTGACCGTCTGTACTGGAGCCTGTAATGACGCTCATTACGAGCCGTTCGCCGTCGCATGAGGCATTGTCCGCTTACGCCCAGCCTCGCACTAGACGCGGATTGCTCGACATAACGACCTCGGCTGGGGCGTACCTGGCGCTGTGCGTCGCCATGTACCTGGTGCTGCCCGTCTCGCCTTGGTTTGTGGTCGCGCTCGTGGTCCCGACCGCCGGGTTCCTGGTCCGGGTGTTCGTCGTGTTCCACGACTGCGTACACGGTTCGCTGCTCCGCTCCAAGCGAGCCAACACCTGGGCCGGCACTGTCCTCGGGCTGTTCGTGCTCACGCCGTTTCTGCCATGGCGCCACGAGCACATCGGGCACCACGCGACTGCAGGCGATCTCGACCGCCGCGGCGTAGGCGACGTCGAGACGTTGACGGTCGCCGAGTACCAGGCTCGTTCGTGGCGCGGTCGGCTTGCCTACCGGCTGTTCCGTAACCCGGTAGTGATGTTCGCTCTCGGGCCCGTGTTCGCCATGGTCATCGAACCGCGGCTTGTGGCCCGTGGCACGCCACCGCGGCTACGCAACAGCGTGCTCGGGACCAACGCGGCGTTGGTGGTCATCGTCGCAGCGGTGTGCTGGCTGATCGGATGGGAGAATTTTCTGATCGTGTGGGCGCCCACGGGGTTGTTGGCCGGGTCGGTCGGCATCTGGCTGTTCTACGTCCAGCACCAGTTTGGGGACGCCTACTGGCAACGCCACGGTGAGTGGAGCTATGCCGAGGCCGCGCTGCGTGGCAGCTCGTACCTGAAGCTCCCGAAGCTGCTGCAGTTCTTCACGGCCAACATCGGTCTGCACCATGTCCATCACCTCAACCCGCGGATCCCGAACTACAACCTGCAGCGCGCCCACGACACCAACGCGATCTTCGCCGACGTCCCGACCGTCTCAGTCCGAGGCGGTCTTCGTGCCGTCAGGTTCAAGCTCTGGGACGAGGACGCGGGCCAGCTCGTGACGTTCGCCCAAGCCAACCTCCACCGGCCAGGGGTGCTCAGCTGATCTCTCTCGAGCACCCCATCTCGTCGACGACCTACGCCACTTAAGCCGGGACCTATGCCCCCGGGGCGACAGCCCGTTCAGCGACCATCGGGACGATATTATGTGCCGACTGTTCAGGTAATTTCCCCGGACCTGGGCGAGCCCGAGCCGTCGTTTAGCATGCCAACGGACGGGCGCGACCTGGGCCGAGGAAGCGCCCATACGGAACATTCGGTGCTGGCTCAAACGCGCGGCTGCGGCAAAAGCGGGTGCCTGCCGTTGGCTGCACGCTTGGACGGCCCTTTCCAGCGGCATAGTGGGCGGCCCCTAGCAGTCAGCGCACCTGCTCCGTCGAGCGGCCGCTCGGGCCAAGGTGCTGCTACGCTTCGCGGTCATGATGGTTGGGCCGGCTGGCACGCCCGGCTGGGCAGAGCATGGTGCCGCGTCCGCCACCGGCCCGAGCGCGGCGGCCCGGACGTGGCGGGCCCCGACGTTCTCCGTTCAAGACGCGCAGTACTTAATCGGCGACGTCGTGGGCCTCGTGCTTCTCCCGATCGGCGTAGACCACGCCTTGTCCCCGACGACGGACTTCCCGCGGGGGCCGGGCGTGACGTTCGCGGCTTTGGGGGCATTGTGTATAGCGGTGTGTGGGCTGCGTGCAGGAGGCTCCCGGCACGGCGCGTGCATCTCAGCACCGCCGGCTTGATCTTGCGCCAAGCCGGCGACGAGCCGTTCACGCACTTCATCAACGGGGGACATGACCGGGACGTCTGGCGCACCCTGCTGCGTGATTTCCTGACGCGGGTGGCGTTCAAGGCGCTGGCAACTGAGCCGGCCTCCGAGTCGTGAGCGTGCTCTCGTGCAACAAGGGGACTGAATTGGGCGTAACCACCACCCTGGTGCTCACTGCACCAGCCAATAGCCGTGCCGGGCCCGGGCAGCCGGGTGGACGCAAGCTCGCCGGTTATGGCTTCGTGAGCTTGTACGTGGTGCTGCTCGTCCTGTTCGGCGCGGCCCCAACCATCTACGCGCTGTACCTGTCCTTCACCACGCCGGGGGGCAAGTGGGCTGGCCTCCACAACTACTTTTCGAGCGGGCACGACTTCCGTTTCTTGCCGGCCTTCGAACATATTGCGGTCTACCTACTGATCTGGCTCGTGGTCCTGGTAGTGCTTGTGCCCTTCCTGGCGCTCATGCTGCATGGTGGGATCAGGCGGACGGTCCCCTTCTTCCGTTTCGTGTTCTACATCCCCGGCGCCTTCGTCGGCTCCGCCGGAGTCCTGGTCTGGCTCCTCATGCTCGACCCGAGCGTCAGCCCCTGGCATTTCGTGATGTCGTGGTTCCACCTGTCCAGCCTGTACCAGACGGTCGCTCCTGCCCACCTGCCCGCCATCTTCGTCGTGATCGCGTTCTGGACCGGCGCCGGCAGCTGGATCGTGGTGATGAACGGAGCGCTCAACAACATCTCCGACGAAGTGATCGACGCGGCCCGGGTCGATGGAGCCAACGCCTGGCAGCTCGCCCTCCGCGTCAAGCTACCTCTCATCAAGAGGTGGGTCGTCTACATGGTCATCCTCGCCTTCGCGGCGGGGACGCAGCTCTTCGTCGAGCCCCAGATGCTCAGCACGGCCAGCGGGGGTTTTGTCAGCGCCACGTGGTCGCCCAACCAGCTGGCCTATTACTTCGCCTTCATGGAGGACAATTTCAACTACGCCGCCGCCATCTCGGTTGACCTGCTGCTCGTGGGCTTGATAGCCGCCGCCATCCTCGTCTTCCGTTCGAAGATGTTCGAGATCGAATAGATGAGCAGCGACGGTGTGGCCAAGGTGACTTCTCACCAACCAGCACGGCGGCCGTCAATTGGCGCCTCTTTGGCCGGCGCGTCCCGGGTGGCCCGTCCACGCCGCGGGCGATCGGGCCGCCGGGTGGGGACGTTGCTGGCGTGGTT
>PMLI01000117.1 GCA_003158835.1 Acidimicrobiaceae bacterium | reverse complement strand
GGGTACGCTGCGGGCACTATCGGTGTTGTTGTGCGCGTGCTCGGCCGCGGCTCTGCGCTACTTGATCAACTCCCGCTCCGGCGCACCAGACGGCGCGCCAGGAAGGGTGTGACCCGGGCCGCCATGGTGGCGAGCGTTGCCAGCCGGGCGTGCCCCACGACGACGTCGCTGATGGCAACGTCCGCCGCTCCCAGGCGGTACTTCCATGCCTCCGAGCCCCTACCCAGATCTATGGTCCGCACGCCTCGACCAACGGCGTCCTGGACCGAGAGGACTTCCAAGATGCGGCCGAACTTCATCTGGCTGCGCTCGGCGCTGCGATGATAAGCCAGGAGCCAAGCCCCCCGTCGGAGCCAAAGGAGGGAGGCGACGACGTCGCCCTGGAAGACGAGCTCATCGACCGTCGCCAGGCCGGTCCCGGCCAGTGAGCGCGCCGCGTCGACCAGGAACTCGTCCCAGGCCGGCTCCCTCTGAAAAGAGGACATCTTGGTGGCCAAGCCGGTCTCGGACCATACCCGCCTACGCTGCTCGAGGCTGCGCCGAGTGGACACCGCCACCTCATCGGCCTGATGGACAGAGCGCAGTTGCATCTCTGCGCCACGACGAGCCAGCCGCCGGACATCGGCGCGCTGGCTCCCGGTAAGCCGGCCGAGGTACTCCTCCCAGTCCCCCGAAAGCTCGAGACGAGGATTGGTGTCCCAGTTGACCACCAAACCGTTGCACCTCGGGTCGGTCCTGCGTAACACCGTCACCAGGACGGGGTTGACAGACTCGAGGAGCAGAGGTCGCCCGGCCCGATCGCTCAGAACGGCGGCCACGGCCTGGGCACTGGCCTCCAAAGAGTGCCCGGCGCCCGGAGCAATAGCGGCAAAGGAGTCATTCGCTGAAGTCGGTGCGCTCCTCGGCATTGACGGCCTCCGACCGTCGTCGTCGGTCGGGAGAACCGAAAGTAGTTCGGTCCCCTGAACAATGCCGTTTAGCCGTAACGAAGAGCGACCGAAGTGGCGGGACCACGCACTCACCCACTCGAAAGATTGTTGGGGTGAAAGGCTGGTATTGGATAGAAATGCGTCACGCCACCACTGCTCGACGTCACCTAGCTCGAGCAGCTTGACTTTCGGTTGGCTGTCTATTTGTCCATCCTATTGCCTGTCCCTCAGTGCCACGTTTATATACTACCATTGGGGTTGTGGAGCCACGCGCGGCATTTCGGGCGCGAACTGTTGACGCAATGCAGCGGACCTTCAACCGCACCCTGCACTCTCTTCGTCCCTTGGTGCCTCCCGTGGGGTGGGAAGTTCTGCAGACCATGCAGTCCTATTCCCGAGGTGGGCCTCTGGTGTCCACGCCCCCTCACCGTCGAGTGCTGGTCCTGTCACCACACCCCGATGACGAGGTCATCGGGTGCGGCGGGACGACCGCTCTACTGGCAATGCGGGGTGTTGCGCTGCGGACCGTCATCGCCACCTCTGGCCAGAACCTTCCCGTTCCCAACCTGGTCCCGGCCGAGGTGGCCAAAGCACGGCGCGACGACGCTCAACGCGCCGCTTCAGTGTTAGGAACTCCCCCTCCGGTTTTCCTGGGCTTCGAAGACGGGAGCCTGAGGGGCTCCGTGCGGGGATTAAGTGCGGCGATCAGCGAGCATGTCGAGGACTTCCGGCCCGATGCCATATATGCCCCGTGGCTGCTCGACGCCCACCCCGATCACCAGGCTCTGGCGGCGGCGGTCGCCCACGCCACCGTCCCGACCGAGACCGAAGTGTGGGGCTACGAGATTTGGGCTGGCGTACCCGTAAACCGGCTCGTCGACCTCAAGACGGTCTGGGACATCAAGGAGCGAGCCATGGACGAGCACCGCATCCCGGCGTCAGTATTCGAGACAGCCGGCCACCTGGCGCTCAACCGGTGGCGCTCCATTCACGGGAGCGGCGGAGCCGGGCACATGGAGGCTTTTCTCGCCCTTCACCATTCCACTTACCGGCTTTTGGCCAGGGGTCTGGAAGGCCCGTCCGTTCAGCCCGAGTAACCGGAAGCGGCACCGGAGAAGGCCAGGCCTCCTAAAGTGAGTGCCCCGCCGGCGTTGTGTATGGCGTAGTCGCCGTCGGTGTCATACGGGCTCGGCTGCCAATCGAAGATGAACAACGGGCCCACCCAGGAGCGGTTATGGGCCCACCGGAACGCCTCGGTGATACTTTCGGCCTTGAACTGCGGCGTCATGGCGCCCGAGGTGCCCGACGTGGGGGCTCCGTACTCGGTGAGCCAGATCTGCTTGCCGCCGTCACCGTGAGCGGCCATGACGTGGTGCAGCGTTGGCAAGTATGTGAACGGGTTCCAGGCATCGCTCTGATCGGGCCGGTCAGGGAAACTGTACGGGTGGTCGGCAATGGCGTCGAACGAGCCCTGTGCCCCATCGGCGTACATCCCGGTGAGGAACGTCACCGGCTCGTAAGACGTGCCGTCGGTGGCGTCCGGAGCGGGGGCGAAGCCACCCACGACGACCGTGGCACCGGGATGGGCGCCCTTGATGGCGGCGTACGTCGCCCTCAGCAAAGCCGCGTACTCGGCCGGAGTGAACGCCTTACCCCACGCCTGGGTATCGTTCTCCTCGTTCCAGATCTCGTAGGTCGTCACTCCCAGGGGCCAGTACTCCTGCACGGCGGCCTTCGCAAAAGCGGCAAAGGCGGTGGGCGACGGAGAGCCGTCCGCCGTCGCCGCCCAAGACGGCGAGTTGGTCAGCAGGGCGTCGACCTTCAGCCCACTGGCCACGGCCGCCCGCAACTCCTGGGCCGCGTACCAGTTGAACCGGCCCGGTCGGGGTTCCTGGTCGTCCATGGGGACCGTCCATCGGGCCCACTGCGCCCCAGACGCCTTGACCTGGGCAAACGTCGCCAGCTGCTGAGCGTAGGTGGAGCGCCAAACGGCGACTTCGCCGCCGCCGAAGTTCACTCCGGGCGTCCCGGGGACCAGTGCCGCCTCTCGGGAGCCACTCTCGCGGGGCTGCGCCCTGGGCGCGGCCAGGTTGGTAGCCAGACCGCCGGCTCCGCCGTGGACAGTCGCCGTCGACGCATTGGCCACAACGCCGAGACCAGCGCTGATGGCCAAGACGGCGGCGACGGCGGCCCTGCGCTCCTCGAGCTGATGTCCACCCAGCCTGAAGCCGGCGCGGCGAACGGCGCCGGCCCCATGCCTCCTGCGCCACATGCCGGGAACATCGACGGCACAGGGACCGGGATGCGCTCGGGCGGGAGCCACGGCGCCAGGATATCCTGCCCACCGCGGCCGGCCGGCGGAGGCAACCCGAGGGGCCGACGAAGGGCCTCGTAAGGGCCCTCCCACCTGGGGCCCTCCCACCGGGGGCCCTTCCATAGGGCTCGACTACACTCGGCCCCGTTGGCAACCAACCCATCAGGCCGCGCCCAGGGCAACTCCCTCTCGAGCCGTCCTCGTCTTCTGCGACCCGCCTCCGGCCCATGCGGATAGCCGTCGTATCCGACGCCGTCTTCCCCTACCACACCGGCGGCAAGGAAACGAGGTACCGCCACATCGTCGCCCAGTTGTCCAATCAGGGCCATCAGGTCACCGTCTACACCATGCACTGGTGGCGCGGTCCAAAGAGCAAGACCGTCGACGGGGTCGAGTACCGGGCCATCATGGGCCGCGTGCCCCTCTACAAGGGCAGCCGCCGCAGCATTTCCGAAGCCCTGCTTTTCGCACTGGCGTGCCTCCAACTGGTGAGGTTCAGGTACGACGTCATCGAGGCCGACCACATGCCTTACCTCCAGCTCGTACCGCTCCGCCTCGTGGCCGCTATCCGACGCGTCCCCCTCGTCGTCACCTGGCACGAGCTGTGGGGACGGGACTACTGGCGAAAGTACCTAGGTCGCCTGGGCGTTATGGCGGCCGCCATCGAGCGCCTCGCCACCGTGCTGCCCCGCATGATCATCGCGGTTTCGCCCGAGACACGCGACCGCCTGGTCCGCGCCGGTGTCCCGGCCGAAAAGGTCATCGCCGTGGCCCCCGGGGCCGACCTCGAGACGATCCAAGCGGCACCACCCGCGGCGGGGTACGACCTGCTCTTCGCGGGACGGCTCATCTCGCACAAGGGCGTCGCCATGGCCCTCGACGCCCTCCATCTCCTGCAACAGCGAGGGATATCATGCACCTTCGGGATTGTCGGCGTCGGCCCGGAGGCGGAGCAACTACAGCGGCAGTCGGCGGCGCTCGGACTGGCGGGACAAGTATCATTTCTCGGGTACTTGGAAGACGAGGTAGCGCTGTTTTCCTTGATGAAGGGCTCACGCTTGTTCCTCCTCCCGAGCACCCGCGAGGGCTTCGGGCTAGCCGTCCTCGAAGCCTTAGCGGCTGGGCTGCCAACAATAACCGTGAACCACCCGGACAATTACGCACAGCGCCTGGTGGTGGAGGGAAAGACGGGCTGGGTGTGCGAACCGACGGCGGTGTCCCTGGCGGACGCTATCGCGCAAGGGCTGCGAACGCCACTCGATGTCCGAGCCTGCTCTGCCCCACTTTTGGCGCAACATCAGTGGGAAGTGGCCGGTGCGCAAACTGCACAGGCTTACCTTATGGCAAGAGGCGCCAAGAATGACCCAGCACCATAGCTCCCCATTGCCTCCAAGTTGCTGGCGATGAAAATACTCAATGTCGTAAGTTACGGCTATCCAGCGGGTGGAGCCGAGACCCACGTCCGCGACCTGAGCCGCGTCCTGACCGAACGCGGCCATATCGTAAAGACGCTGGCCAGCGACGCCGGGCCCAGTCAGGACCGCTTCGCCGACTTCACCTTCCGGCAAGTACCCGGTCACGGTCTAAAAAAGATCGCCGGCACTGTATACAACGCCGACGCCCGCCGTGCACTACGACAGGTACTTTCCACTTTTCAACCAGATATCGTCCTATTGCATACCATGCAACAGGTGACACCGGCGGCTTTGTTCGAACTCAAACGAACACCAACGGTACTCGTGACGCACGGACCAGAGATCTATATGAAGACTCTCCTCAATTGGAGCTTGTCCGGGAAGGATTACCGCCTACCTGAACGCCGCCGTATGCGTGACCTCACACCGATGGGCCTAGTGCACTTTGCTTTCTACCGCCTCGCGTGCCGCCCCCTCTACCGGAGAGGCTTCGGCAACGTCGATGAGTTCGTCGTCTACAGCGCCTACATGCAAGACCTGCTCCGAAGTGAAGGCCTGCCCGCTTCGTATATCCCCCTGGGCGTGCAACTACTTCACAACCAGCCCTTGCCGTCCGGGCCACCCGTGATCCTCTTCGTCGGCCGGCTCGAGGGAGAAAAGGGGGTCTTTACCCTGCTTTCGGCGTACCGGGCCCTCCTGCCCTCCCTCCCGGAGGCGCGCCTGGTATTCGCGGGCGACGGCAAGGACCGGGAGACGCTCATGGCCCAGGCGGGCGACCTCCGGCCCCCGGTAGAATTCCTCGGGCACGTGAGCCGCGACGCGTTGGCGGCAGTTTACGGGCGCTCCACTATCGTCGTCATGCCGTCTGTATTCGTCGAGGCTTTTGGCAAAGTCGGCCCGGAAGCCCTCAGCGCCGGCCGCCCTGTCATCGCTTCGGACAGCGGCGGCGTCAGAGAATGGCTCCAACCTGGAAGGAACGGCCTCCTCGTGAAACCGGGCGACGTCGCCCAACTCAAGACGTCCATACTGTCTCTGCTACGCGACGAAGACACCCTGGCCCGGATGGCCGAGGAGGCACCCCGTACTGTCAGCCATCTTTCCATAGAGGCACACGCAGGACGATTTGAGGAGCTTCTCCACCAAGTCGTAGCAAGGTCCGTTGCGTCCCGCTGAGCCGGTGCCGGGGCCCAGTCACGGGGGCTGGGGCGCCTCGA
>PMLI01000318.1 GCA_003158835.1 Acidimicrobiaceae bacterium | reverse complement strand
CCGCGGTCGTGACCGCGGCGGAGCTCAGGCGCCAGGCCGAGACAGGTGTTCCCCGGCCCTTCACCAGGGCGGGCGGCAAGGCCTCGGCCGGTGGAGGGTCGCTAAGCAAACCGTAGGTGGTTTCGGACAGGACGGTCTGGCCTGGCTCAGCCCACTGCTGAAGGCGCTGGGACAGGTTGACCGTGTCCCCTACCAGGGTGTATTCGAGGTGCTCCTCCGAGCCGAGCATGGCGGCCGCCACCGGGCCCGTCGTTATCCCGATGCCGAGCTCGAACAAAGGGAGCCCCTCGTCNNATTCACCTTTCTCTGCGCCGCGTGCATGGCCAGGGCCGCCTCCACCGCTTTGCCGGCGTGGTCTTCCACCGGCACGGGGGCGCCGAACACAGCCATCACGGCGTCCCCAACGAACTGCATGACCGTGCCTCCGTTGGAGACGATGGCCCTGTTCATCTCCCCCCGGTGGACGTTGAGCTGGCGCGCCAGCACGCTCGGGTCGGCCATCTCGGCGATGGTCGAGTAGCCCCGGATATCGGACATGAGCACGCTGACCACCAGCTGGCTGGTCTCGCCGGGGTTGCACCCCTGTTCCCGCAACATTTCCGCCACGCCGCCGGGCAGGAGCCGGCTCAGCGTCTCGCCCTGTTCTTCCCGGTTGACAATGGCCTCGTAGAGGCTGCGCAGGCGGCGCAACGAGTTCTGGCCCCCGCTGCTGGCGTCTGCGGCCATGCGCAGGAACAGTCTCTCGACCGAGTCGGCCGCAGCCGAAGGCGTCGTCCCCTGAACGGCGGCGATGGCCTTTATGGGCCGTCCTTCGGCCACCAGGTGGAGCAGGTCCTCCTCGGCCGGGGTCAGCTCACCTTTGCCGGTGACGGGGTGGACCATGGCGTCGACGATGGCCGGGTCGAGCACAGAACCGCCGCTCGCCACCGCCCTCACGGCGCGGGCCAGCTGGTCGCCCTCCGCCACCCTGTCCTTGAGAAGGTAGGCGTAGCCGGCCGACCCCTCCCCGAGCAGGGAGATGGCGTACTCCGGGTCGTCGAACTGGGAGAGCACGACGATACCGGTGCCGGGGTGGCGCTTGCGGATCTCGTGGGCGGCTTCTATGCCTTCCTGGTGGAAGGTCGGAGGCATCCTGATGTCGGTCACCACCACCTGGGGAGCGAGCTCGGACGCCTTGGCCACCAGCTCGTCGTAGTCCGACGCCGTGCCGACCACGCTGAAGTCGTCTTCCAGAGCGATCAGCGCCCGCACACCCTCGCGAACTATCAAGTTGTCGTCCGCCACGAACACGCTGATGGTCGAGCCTTTGACGGCGTCGCGGCCGGTCACCTCGGAACCGGTCACCTCAGGACTGCTCTTCGCGCTTGTGGCCAACACTGAGCTCTTCCAGGGCGCCCCGGTCCAGCTCGCCGGCCGCCACCATGGCCAGCTTGCACGGGGTGACGGCGCGCACGCTCGAGGTGCGCCTACCCCCCTCCAGAAAAGCTCGCTCGCCGTGCATCGAACCGGGACCGTACTCAGCCAGGCGGTCACCATCGACTTCCACCCGCACCACGCCGTCCAGGACGAGGAAGAGCTCGTCCCCGGGCTGGCCCTGCTCCGTTATCAGCGCCCCCGCCGCGAACCGGCGGATCTTGGGCTTGGTGGCGCCGTGCATGATCTCGACCGAGAGCTGGCGCTCGAGAGCCGTCTCCACCTCGGTGGCGAGCGCGGGTGAGTCCTGGTCCCCCCAGGGGCTGTGGCGACCGAAAGCGCGGCGGTACCAGGTCGAAAAATCGATCAGGCCGCTCTTTTTGACCAGCTTGCCGTCCGTGCCGTAGATCCAGTGGCGGGGGAAAGGGCTGGCACCGAGAAGATGGTGCTCGACCGTGCCGTCGGCATGCATCTCGAGCGCCACCGTCGTCCAGGCGAGCGGGGCGCTTAACTGGACGAACGGGGCTCTTCGCACCCGGCGAGGAGCGGGCACGCCGGTGCGTCCCCCGGCGGTCTGGACGAAGGTGACCTTTTCCGCCGTAACCACCGGAGGCGGCTGCAGGTCGGGGAGCGGCACGGCCTGGAACACCGCTCGCCTGCGCCCGACCCGCAGCGTCGTCGAGCCGATGAAGCCTCGGCCGGACTGGCCGTAGTCGACGATGCGGCCGTCTTTGACCTCGGTCCATGCCTTCAGGTGGTTGGCAAAGCGGAAACGGTCGGCCTGGCGCAGTTCTTCGAGGTCGTCGATGACGTCGGGGGGCGGGTCGTCGTAGTGGGCGATGCCGCTCTCGAACGGGAGCTTGGTGGCGCCGGCGATCGCCTCGGACGGGATCCATGAGATCGACGTGACAGCGGCCTCGGTGTGCATGACGCAACGCTAGAACGGCGCGGACGCCGCCGGAAGGGTGATGACCGGTGTCATCCGCGTCGTGATGACAGGTGCGCGGAGGGGAGGTTGGCACCCCCCCCTCCGGGCACGCCCGGGCTGCGGCCGCGCTTGAGGGGTCGCGGTCGGGCTCAGGGGCCGCGGTCGGGCTTAGGGCCGGCCCGGCCTGCCGGGCCGCGGACCATGTCCGCCAGGGCCGACCGCGCCGCCCAGTAGCCGCACATACCGTGGACCCCCCCGCCGGGCGGGGTCGAGGCCGAGCACAGGTAGAGCCCGGGCGCGGAGGTCTTGTAGTTGTCCCACCGGACCGTGGGGCGGAACAGCGTCTGGCGCAGCGTGGCCATGCCACCGGTGATGTCCCCACCCACGTAGTTGGGGTTGGACCGCTCGGTCTCCGCCGCCGTCTTGGTCGCCCGGGCCAGCACCAGGTCGCGGAAACCGGGCGCAAAGCGCTCGATCTGGCGCTCGATCCGCTCGGTCATGTCCACCGGCGAGCCCGAGGGCACATGGCAGTAAGCCCACAGCGTGTGCTGGCCGGCGGGGGCGCGACCGGGGTCGACCACCCCGGGCTGGGCGACGAGGCAGAAAGGCCGCTCCGGGTGGCGGCCGGCCGCCACCTCGGCCTCGCCCGCCGCCACCTCTTCGAGGGTGCCGCCGACATGGACGGTCCCGGCCTGGCGGCACACCGGAGCCTCCCAGGGTACGGGCCCGCTGAGGGCCCAATCGACCTTGCAGACACCCGGGCCATAGCGGAACCGCGCCAGCGCGGCCCGGTAGGAGCTGCTGAGCCGCTCCTCGGCCAGTTCGGCCAGGTGGCGGGGAGAGACGTCGAGCAGTACCGCCCGGGCGGCCGGCAGGTCGGTCACGTGCTTGACCCACCGGCCCGTCTCCACCTTCGCGCCGAGGGCGCCCAGCTCCGCCGCGAGGGCGTCGATGACGCGGCTACTACCGCCCTCTACGACGGGCCACCCGTAGGCGTGGGCCAGAGCCACGAACAGCATCCCGTACGAGGCCGTGAGCGGGGTGCTCAGGGGCAGCATCGAGTGGGCGGCCGCCCCGGCCAGCAAGCCCCTCGCCTCTTCGGTCCGGAAACGGCGGGCGAGACGGGTCAGGGGCAGCAGGCCGGGCAACCCGAGGCGCGCCATCGCCAGGGGGTACCGGGGCGGGGCC
>PMLI01000201.1 GCA_003158835.1 Acidimicrobiaceae bacterium | reverse complement strand
GCCGCGCCGACCCCGGTGACCGCGACCCCGGCGGCGGTCCCGGCAGCAGTGGTGCTCCCGGCCCGCCGCGACCTCCCCGGCGCCGTCCCGGGCGCCTCGGCGCTGCCCAGCCGGGACGAACTGACCAAGGCATGGGGCGACACCATCCTCAACCGGCTCTCACGCCCGGCCCAGATCTACCTGGCCGGGGGGCGTTTCGTCGAAGTGGCCAATGGCGCAGCCGTCTTCGCTCTGCCCGGCGAGGCCATGCTGGAACGGGCCGGCAATTTTCAGAGCGAGGCGGAGGGCGCCCTGACGGCCCACTTCGGACAGGACGTTCCTTTGCGCCTGGTGCTCGACAGGCGCACCGGCTCCAGGCATAATCCCCCCAGGCCTCCCGTTCCAGAGGAGACGTACGACCTGGACGAGATGGGCGAGATGGCCGCCGCCCCCCCTGTGCCAGTGGTCCCCGTCGAAGAACGCCTGCTCCAGGCTTTCCCGGGCTCCGTCCTCGACGGCTAAGCCATGTACGCAGCGCCAGTCCAGGAACTGATCGACGAGCTCGGCCGCCTCCCCGGCATCGGCCCCAAATCAGCCCAACGGATCGCCTTCTACATCCTGAAATCCCCGGCCGAGGATGCCGCCCGCCTGGCCTCCTCCATCAATGCCGCCAAGAGCAAGGTCACCTGGTGCCGGCGGTGCTTCAACGTCGCCGAGGGCGACGCCGGGGCCGAATGCAACATCTGCAAGGACGCCCGACGCGACCCGGCCGTCCTGTGCGTCGTGGAAGAACCCCGCGACGTCGTGGCTGTCGAAAAGACAGGCGAGTTCCGCGGTAGGTACCACGTGCTCCTCGGCGCCATCAGCCCGATCGACGGCATCGGCCCGGCCCAACTGCGCATAAGGGAGCTCCTGGGCCGCCTCGAAGCCGAAGGGGTGACGGAGGTCATCTTGTGCACCAACCCCAACATCGAGGGCGATGCCACCGCGTTGTACCTGGCCGGCCTGCTCAGGGACCTCAATGTCAAGGTGACCCGCATCGCCAGCGGGCTCCCCGTCGGCGGCGACCTCGAGTACGCCGACGAGCTCACTCTAGGCCGGGCCCTGGAGGGTCGGCGCGAGGTGGTCTGACGCAGACGCTTGACCGTCAGGCCATGCTTACGAGGTCGAGGAGGTCGTCGCTCCAGGCATCCTCGTCACCGTCGGGCATCAACAGCACCCGGTCGGGAGCCAGTTCGGCCACAAATCCCAGGTCGTGGCTGACTACCACCATGGCCCCCGGCCACACCGAGAGGGCCCGCCCGATGCCCTGGCGCGACGGGGGGTCCAAATTGTTGGTGGGCTCGTCCAGCAAAAGGCAATTGTGGCGGCCGGCAACGAGCTGGGCCAAGGCCAACTTGGTCTTTTCTCCGCCCGAAAGTGTCGACGCGTCCTGGAAGGCCTTGTCCCCGACCAGTCCGAACATCCCGAGCAGGCCCCGCAATTCGGCCTCGGGAACGCTGGGCTCCTCGCGCAGATGGTCGATGACGGTCCGGCCGCCGACGATGCCCTCGTGCTCCTGGGCGTAGTAACCGATCGACACGCCCACGCCCGTGCGCCAGCTGCCGGCGGTCGGCTCGCTCAAGCCGGCCAACAAGCGCAGGAGGCTGGTCTTGCCGGCGCCGTTCAAGCCCATAACGAGAAGACGCTGACCGCGCTCGACGGCGAACGACACGTCCTCGAACACGGGCGGCCCGTTGTAAGCCTTCGCCAGGCCGTCGGCTTCGATGACCAACCGGCCGGTGTGGGGCGGCGGGGGGAAGCTGATCCGGTAGCGGCGCTCGCGCCGGCTCGGGCCTGGGGCCGCGCCCGCCTGCAAGCGGGCGACGCGCTTGTCGAGGGTCTTGGCCACCCGGGCGCGCTTGGCCGTCTGGTGCCGCATCGACTCGGCCAGAGTGGACAGGCGCTTGATCTCGGCCTGCTGATGTTCGGCCACTTTGGCTTGGCGCACCTCGTCCTTGGCTCTGGCGTCCACGTACTGGGAGTAGGTGCCCTTGTACTCCACCATGACGCCCTCGTCGAGGTGCAAAACGCGGGTGATGCTCTCGTCCAGGAGCTTGATGTCGTGGCTGACGACGAGCAGTGCCCCCCGGTAAGACCGGAGAAAGCTCACGAGCCAGGCCTTGGCGTCGCTGTCGAGGTGGTTGGTCGGTTCGTCGAGGAGCAGCACGTCGCTGCCGGCAAAGAGGATGCGGGCCAGTTCCAGGCGGCGCCGTTCCCCCCCGGACAGGACACCGACAGGCAGGTCGAGCCGGTCCCCGGCCAAGCCCAAACCGGCTACGAGCTGGCGGACCTGGGCTTCCGCCGAGTACCCGCCCGAGGCGGCGAAGCGTTCCTCGGCTCTCGAGTAACGGTGGACGGCGCGCTCGGACGGATCGTGCTCCATGGCCGCCCGTAGCTTCTCGAGCCGCACCGCAGCTTCGTCGAGGCCACGGCCCGACAGGACGTGGGCCAGGCCCGAGGCCTGCACGTCGGTGGCCAGGCGGCGGGGGTCCTGGGTGAGGAACCCGAGCGCACCCTGCGTCTCCACCCGGCCGGCCGCCGGTACCAGTTCCCCGCTCAGGACCTTAAGGAGGCTCGTCTTGCCGGCCCCGTTGCGGCCCACCAAACCCACCTTGTCGCCGGCCCGCACGCTGAAAGAAGCGTCCGCCAGAGTCAGCCGCCCTCCGATTTCGACGCTCAGGTTGTGGGCTACGAGCACCGTTCCATGATCGCCGCCCCGGGGACTTAGCACACGCCGGGCCTCACGATGCCCCGCTCGCCACCTAAACTGGCTGCTCAGTGATCTCCTCCGCCCTAGCTGACCTCGAGCCGGTGGTGGGCAAACTGCTCGACCGGCACCTTTCCAGCGCCCGGGAGTGGTTCCCCCATGAGCTCGTGCCCTGGGAGCGGGCGTCCCAGATTGAGGCCGGGAAGCCCTGGATGCCTCTCCCCGGTACACCCCTGCCCGACGGCGTCCGCAGCGCCATCTTCGTCAACCTGCTCACCGAAGACAACCTCCCTTACTACACCTGCGCTCTGGCCTCGGCCTTCGGGGCCGGGGGGGCCTGGGGCGACTGGATGCGGCGCTGGACGGCCGAGGAAGGCCGCCACTCCATCGTGTTGCGCGACTGGGTAATCGTCTCGAGGCTGATGGACCCGGTGGTGCTGGAGCGGGCACGGATGCAGCAGGTGTCGGGTGGCGTGGCGCCCGAGCCCTGGTCTGCGATCGGCACCATGGTCTACGTGGCCCTGCAGGAGCTGGCCACCCGGATAGCCCATTTCAACACCGCCAAGGCGCTCGACGATCCCGCCGGCTACGAGATAATGAAGCGCGTGGCCGCCGACGAAAACCTCCATTTTCTTTTCTATCGAGACCTCGTCCGCGCCGCCATCGAGCTCGACCCCTCGGGCGTGGTCCTCGAAATCGAGCGGGTGGTTCAGGGTTTCGCCATGCCCGGCACCGGGATAACCGGCTACCGGGACCACGCCGCGTCCATAGCCGACGAAGGCATTTACAGCGTTGCCGTATATCATGACCAGGTCCTGGCCCCGACCCTGCGGTTCTGGAAGGTCGAGGAACTGACCGGCCTGGACGCCAAATCGTCCGAGGCCCGGGACCACCTGCTCCGCCAGGCCCAAAGAGTCCGTCGCATAGGCCGGCGCCTCGAAGAGCAGCGACAGGAGCGGTTAGGGGCGGCGGCGGCGGCGG
>PMLI01000233.1 GCA_003158835.1 Acidimicrobiaceae bacterium | reverse complement strand
CGAGATCGGCATCGACGTGCTCAATCCAGTGCAGCCGGCCGCGATGGACCCGGCAAAGCTCAAGCGTGAGTACGGAGAGGAGCTCTGCTTCTGGGGCTCGATCGACGAGCAGCACACGATGCCCTTCGGTCGCCCCGACGAAGTCCGCCGGGAGGTGGCGGAACGCGTCGAGACGATCGGCTACGACGGGGGGCTCATCCTGGCGCCGACTCACAACCTCCAGCTCGACACACCCCTCGAGAATTTCTGGGCCATGCTCGAAGCCCTGACGGGCCGTGGCGGGAGGTCCGCCGGGACGGAGCGGCGGTGATCGGCTTCCCGGCCTGGGCACCCGTGACCGGGCTACGGTAGTGGGGCGACCGCAGGGAGAGATCCCCGTTCAGGGAGCCGGTCCCATAAGCTCCTTCGGTGGTCCCCGGGCAAGAGACACTAGGACAAGACCGCGCCAGCACTGCCAGGCCGACCGCCGTGCAAGCCGTCACTGAGCAAAGGCGGGGCCCTCGGGAGCCGGCCGCCACCGCGGCGACGACCGGGGCCGGGCGCAGCCACATCCTGATCGAGTTGGGCTGGCTCATCTTCCTGGTCTTTATTTACGACTGGCTGCAGGACTTTGCACCCCTGCGCCGGAGCCTGGCCTTCCACAACGCCCGGAGCGTGCTCTCTTTCGAGACGAGCATCGGCCTCGACCCCGAGCGCGCCCTCAATCACTGGCTGGCCCGCCAGCACGTACTGGCGTTCATCTCTTCGAACTTCTACTCCAACGCCATCTTCGCGGTGACTTTCGGCTTTGCGGCCTTCATCTGGTGGTGCCGCCCGGACATTTACCGGCGCTTGCGCAACGACCTGGTGCTGGCCAACCTGATCGGCTTTGCGGTGTTCTGGGCCTTCCCGGTGGCACCACCGCGCATGCTGCCCGGCTTCATCGACGTGGTGGTGAAAGCGGGCGGCCTGGGCGCCTGGCACAACACCCTCATCAGGCACGCCGACCAGTTCGCGGCCATGCCTTCCATGCACCTCGGTTATGCCGTGTGGTGCTCGCTGGTGGCGTGGCGGTTGGCCCGGAGCCGCCGGACCAGGGTGACGGCTGCCGTCTTCGCCATTGCCTACCCGCTGCTGACATCTCTGATCGTGATCGGTACCGCCAACCACTACCTCATGGACGTCCTGGCGGGGGCGGGGACCGTCGTCGTCTCCGTGCTGGTGCTCGAGGTGTTGCCCGACTCCCTCCGCCGTCGCATGGCTGAGAGTTCGGGCCCCGAAGAGGGTGCCGGCCCCGAACTGACCTCGCCGGAACCGGGAGCCCCCCTCCCCGCGCTGAGCACGTTGAAGGGCGAGCCGGCCGAACAAAGGCGCCCGAAGACCACGGCGACCTGGCCGCGGTTCGAAAGCCTCGAGCCGCTGCGGCACAAGGACACGTCCTCTCCTTTCTAACCGGTCGTGGCCGGCCGATGCCGGGATGGCCACGCATTGCGCCCGAGCACCCTCGCACCTCCCCTTCCCTCCCGGAGTGGCTGCGGCTCGGCATAACCTACGCAGGTTCACTGCCTCCGAAGGGATAATCATGAAACCTGAGCAAACCTGGAAGTACATTCACGCCGAACGGGCCGAGATGGTGGGCACCTGGGCTGCTTTGTCGGCCGACCAGTGGGCGACTGCTTCTTGGTGCGAAGGCTGGTCGGTCCGGGACGTGGCCGGCCACGTTCTGGCCGCCGCCGAGCAGACCCCGGTCAACTTCTACAAAGAGTTGGCCCTGGCCGGGTTCCGGTTCAACGTGTTCGCAGACCGGGGCGCCAAGCGCCTGGCGACTGTCGGCCCGGCCCAACTGGTGAGCCGCCTCCAGGCCCGCACCGCTACTACCAACCACCCACCCGCGCCTGTCATGGCCATGCTGGGTGAGATCATCGTCCACGGCGAGGACATCCGCCGGCCGCTGGGCCTGTCGCACCNNGTCGCCGGAGGGAGCCCTCGTCGCCCTCGCCGACAGCTGGAAGAACTCGAACCTCCTGATCGGAGCGAAGCGGCGGACCGCCGGCCTGCGGCTCCGGGCCACCGACGTTGACTGGGCCCATGGCGATGGCCCGGAGGTCGCGGGCCCGTTGATCTCTCTGGTCCTGGCGATGACGGGACGCAAGGGCGCTCATCCTGACCTCACCGGCGAGGGTCTCGCCACCCTTGCCAACCGGCCCTGAAGCGCCCGCTCAACCTTTTGCCGAGCGGTGCCCGACCGACCTGGCGAGCGGTGCCCGACCGGCTGGCGAGCGTCGAGTGGGCGCTACGCGCCGCCGGGCGGTCTCAGTCGGTTCTTGGCGCTTTCGTACAGTTCGGCGGGAAGGGGGCCATTTTCGGCGATGGCCACGTTGGAGCGGAGGTGGTCCAGGCTCGAGGTGCCGACGATGGTGCTCGACAGGGCCGGATGGCTGAGGGTGAAGCGCAGCACGAACTCGAGCCGGCTCATCCCCTCGAGCAGGTCCTCCACCCCGGACGACTCCCAGCGGGCCCGGCCTTCGCCTTCCGGCAAGCCGATCGGTCCCTGACGCCACGCCTTGTCATCAGCCGGGGCGCCCCGGGCTGCGCCTCCCCGGATAAGGGCCCCGGCGCCGGCCGAAACCGCGGCGGAAATGAGTTCCTCGTGTTCGCGCTGAACAGCCGAGTAGGGGATCTGGAAGACGTCGAAGACCCCCATGGCGATGTGGTCGGGGAGATGGGGAAGGGTCCCCGACATACCTATGAACCGGACTTTTCCCTCATCCTGCAAAGCTTGCAGGGCCTCCATCGTGTGGTCGGTCTCCATCTGGGCCGGGCTGGGGGACATGTGGACCTGTAGGAGGTCGAGCCGGTCAGTGCCCAGCCGACGCAGGCTCTGCTCGGTGCCGGCCCGGATGTTTTCGGGCCGGTAGTCGTGGGGGAAGGGCGGGGTGGCGCTCGGAGGCGGCTCGCTGAGCAGGCATCCGCACTTGGAGGCCAGGAAATACTCGTCCCGCCGATGGGCGAGGTGGCGGCCGATCAGCTCCTCGCTGTGGCCGTAGTCGATCGAGGTGTCGATCAGGTTGATCCCCGAATCGAGGACGGCGCTGAGCAGGCGGCCGGCGTCTTTGTCGTCCAACGCTGGGCCGCGGGGCTCGCCTCGCAGCTCCATGGCCCCATACCCGAGGACGGTGACGTCCGCCCCGGTCTTGCCCAAAGGGCGGGTTTGGATTGTCATGGGCCAACGTTACCGGCCGCCTCGCTCCACCAAGATGCCGGCTGAGCCGCCGTGCCCAGCGCGGCTGGCCCAGAACGGCAATCCGCGTCGCTGAGCACTACAGGTCGCGCGCCGGATGTCGCGATCGGCGTTCAGACGGAGGTCTATAGGCGGAAAAGCAGTTGTGACCGGTGCGGCGCGCCGGGAATTGAGCCACTGTTGAAACATCGGGGGCGGACGTGGCCTCCCGAACAACAGTGATTACGGATGACAGACATCCGAGCGCCAAGAAAGAAGGAAAAGGTGAAGCGCTTCCTTACCATAAAGAAGTCCGTTGTTGCGGGTGCCGGTGCCGCCATTATCGCCCTCGCCGTGCCCGGCATCGCGGCTATAGCGCAGGGCGCCACCCTCCCCGCCGATCAGATCGTCCTCAACGGCAGCTGCCTTTCCGTCGACGACGTACTGGCGGCGGCACAGCAGGCCATGGCTGCTTACGTCTTGGGCGGCCCGCCGGCCGGTGTGATTATCAACAACAATTGGGTCCCGGCTGCGTTCCTTGCCTCCAACGAGGGCGAGTATGCCGTAAATCTCGGGTGCGCACCGATCGGTCCTCCTGCCTCCACCGCATCGGATCCGTCGAGCCCGCCTACGACGAGTGACCCGACCACTACGACGACCGAC
>PMLI01000369.1 GCA_003158835.1 Acidimicrobiaceae bacterium | reverse complement strand
CTGAATGGTCTCCGCGAGCCTAATATCCGCCAATATCTAAGACAACGGGGCGAGGCCTGGGGGGACACGATCAGCCGGGCGCAGCTCTATGTCTACATGCGCCACGCCACCGCCTTGCGAGACAAGGCTGCCAGCCCGTTCAGGCGCGCGCGCCTGGATCAGGCGCTGTGCCGCCTGGACGACGTCTACGCCTTGGCGCGCTCGCAGCAGAACGTGCGGGGCCGTGTCGCGGTGACCGATCGCATCATCAAGCTGCTGCGGCTCGACGAGCCTATCGAGGTCGATGTCGAGGCTCTCCTGGACGACCTCGACCGGGCCTTAGCAGAGAGGGAGCGCGATGCCCTCAAGCGCAAGGCAGCGAAGCCGCGAACGAAAAGAGTTGCTCCAGACACTGAGTGACGAAGAGGTCGCCGAGCCGCACCGCATTGGTGCCCGACGGCCAGGAGATCGTGGTCATCGAGCCTGAAGAGTTCACAAATCGCGACACCCGTCTTGAACAGCGGCATCGCTTAGCGTCGGCACTCCGTCCCATCCCCAAGGAAGCGCCGCAATGCTATTCTCGCTCGTCTATTTCGGCCTGGGTCGCCTGCTTCAGACACTGGCTCTGACCGACCGCAACGACCCCGCCCGCGACATCGAACTCTTGGTTCTCCGCCATCAGCTCGAGGTCCTCAGCCGGCAGGTGGGCCGTGCTTCATTCCGCCGTCGAGATCGCCTACTCCTCGCCGCAACCAGCCGACTCCTGCCGAGAGAGCGCCGGGATGTGTTCCTGGTCAAGCCGCGGACACTGTTGCGCTGGCATCGCGAGCTGGTCCGTCGCAAGTGGACGTACCGGCGAGCCTTGGGGCCCGGCAGACCCAGGCTCGACGATGTAACCGTGGAACTCATCCTCCGACTGGTCAGAGAGAATCCCCGATGGGGCTACCAGAGGGTTCGGGGCGAGCTGCTGAAGCTGGGTACCGCAGTCTCAGCCACGGCCATCCGCACGATCGTCCGCCGCGCAGGTCTCGGCCCCGCGCCTCGCCGGGGCCGTCCTACCTGGAGGCAGTTCCTTGGCCAACAAGCCGCGGCAATCCTAGCCTGCGATTTCTTCACCGTGGAGACCGCGAGGCTGAAGACCCTGTATGTGCTCTTCTTCATCGAACTGTCCACGAGACGTGTCCACGTCGCCGGGGTGAGCGCCCATCCGCACTCGGCCTGGATCACCCAGCAGGCCAGAAACCTCGCCATCGACGGGAGACTCGAAGATGTCTTCTTCCTCATTCCTGACCGAGACGCCAAGTTCTGCGGCCCCTTCGACGAGGTCTTTCGCACGGAGGGATTCGGGGTGGTGCGAACGCCCAACCGGGCGCCTCAAGCCAACGCCTTTGCCGAACGTTGGGTGCGGACCGTTCGCCAAGAGTGCCTCGATGACGTGCTGGTCTGGGGACGAGGCCATCTCGAGCGCGTGCTTCGCGACTACGTGCACCATTACAACGCCGAGCGACCGCACCGGGGTCTCAGACTCGATCGTCCCATCCGGCGACCCACGCCCACTTCCACCGGTGGCGGCGGAACAGTCGAGAGACGAGACCGGTTGGGGGGACTGATCCACGAGTACTTCCGCCGTGCAGCTTGACAGCCAATAAATGCACCCTTCACGAGGATCTCGACCTCGCGGTCGCGCTGATTGCCTGCGTGCGCCACACGCAAGACGGCGCGCAACGCCATGTAGAGGAGTGAGAAGAACGTCGCTGCATCCTAGAGAACCGCTGGTCAGATGGCGAATCGGGGTTGTGGTACCCCTCAGGTTCAGCGCGGAGCCCGATACCAGCGGTGGTCGCGCAGCGCCGGGTCGTGCGACGGGAGAATCTCCCAGCCCGCGTCTCGCGCCATCCGCAGGAACGCCCTTGCCGGCTCCTCGTCAGGCGTCATGGGGCCTACGACCTCGCGATTGATGCCGAGGGGGACGACGTCGCCGGCGATGCAGACGGGCCCGTCGCCGGTTTGCACCAGGACGCTCTGGTGACCGCCCGTGTGGCCGGCGCTGGGCACCAGGGTCAGGCCCGGCAGCAGGTCGACCCGGCCGTCGACCCGGCGCAGGCGGTCGCCCACTCCGGCGAGCCAGTCCGAAACGCCTACATACCAGAGCCCGGCCGCCTGCGAGCGCCGATACGAGCCGGCCGCCAAGCGGGCGCGCGCCCGGCCGCTGAGCGCCAGGCAGCGGACCTCGCATGCCACGGCCTCATCGAGCTCGCGGCCCTGCACGACGACCTGGGCGCGCGGGAAGAGCGCGTCGTTTTGCACGTGGTCCTGATGAAGGTGCGTGTGCACAAGCACGTCGACGCTCTCGGGCTCGAGCCCCGCCGCGGCGAGCGCGGCGAGGATGGCGGCGCGGCCGTCGCCGCGCACCTCGTAGAGCTCGGCAGAGGCGGCGGCGTCGGGACCGCTGTCGACGATCACACGGGTCGTGCCGTCGTCGAGCAGGTAGGCGTAGCAGGGCAGGTCGAAGAAGATGTCGTCGAGGGCTCCGAGCACGTAGGCGGCAAGCGCCGAGCCGGGCAGCACGCCGACTTCGATGATCCGCACGCGCCAGCGTCCGTCGGCTGCCGGCCGCTGCTCCGCCGGCTGCTGCTCCTCCGGCTGCGAGGCCGTCTCACGCGGGGTGCTCACGTCGTCCCACTTCTCGCTTGCGGCTGCAGCACCGCCGCCGCGTCGTCGAAGTCGATGTGTCGCCAGTGGTGGCAGGCCACGAGCTCGCCGCCGCCCAGCTCCTCGAGCTCGGGCACCTGTTCTTCGCACAGCCCGTCGGCGTAGGCGCAGCGCGGATGGAACCGGCAGCCCGACGGCGGATCGTGGGGACTCGGGATCTCGCCCCCCAGCACGTTGTCGAGATGGCCCTGGTTGAGATGCGGGTCGGGCACAGGCGCGCACGACAGCAGAGCGTGCGTGTAGGGGTGCTTGGGACGGCCGAGGATCAGCTCGGCCGGGCCCAGCTCCACGAGCTGGCCGACGTACATGACGGCGATGCGGTCGGCGCAGTAGCCCACGACGTTCAGGTCGTGGGTGATGAGCACATAGGTGAGACCGAGACGTCGGGCCAGATCTTTCATGAGGTTGAGGATGCTGGCCGCGGCCGACACGTCGAGGCCCGCGGTCGGCTCGTCGGCAAGCAGCAGGTCGGGGTGAAGCGCAAGCGCCCGGGCGATCGACACGCGGCGCGCCTGGCCGCCGGAGAGCTCGTGTGGGTACTTGTCGGCCTGCTCGTCGGACAGGCCGACCATCTCGAGCAGCTCGTCGACCGTGGAGCGCTCCTGCTGCGGCACGTGGTGCACAACGTAGGGCTCGTTGAGCAGGAAGGAGACCCGAAAGCGCGGCGACAGGCTCGAATGCGGGTCCTGGAAGATCATCTGCATGCGCCGGCGGACGGGCCGCCACTGGCGGCGCCGCAGGGTGAGCACCTCGCGACCGTCGAGGGTGACACTTCCGCTCGTGGCCGGGATCAGGCCGAGGATCGTGCGCGCCAGCGTCGACTTGCCCGAGCCCGACTCGCCGACGAGGCCCAGCGTCTCGCCGCGGACGACGTCGAAGCTCACCCCGTCGACCGCCTGGACCTGGCCGGTGTGCCGGCGACTCAGTCGTGCGATGATCCCCTGGCGATCGCGGAAGTAGGTGCGCACGTCGCGCACCCGCAGCAGGACGTCGCCCTGTCGGGCCGGCGTCACGGCGCCGCTCTGCTGGTCCGTCGTCACGGGGTCGCCGTGCTGGGCCGGTGTCACGGCGCCACCGTGCCCGGGGTCGCGACAGGCCGATCGGCCCGCGCCAGACCATCGTCGTAGATGAAGCAGCGGATGCGCCGCTCGCCGTGGGCCAGAAAGGCGGGCTCGCGCTCGCGGCAGACGTCGCGGGCGTGGTTGCAGCGGTCGGCGAACTTGCAGCCGACCGGCAGCGCGAGCAGGCTGGGGACCCGGCCCGGGATCGCCGCCAGCACAACCCCGCGCTGCTCGCGCGACGGCACCGCCGCCAGCAGGGCGCGCGTGTAGGGGTGGAGGGGATCGTCGAAGATCGACATCACGTCGCCCTCTTCGACCGTGCGACCGGCGTACATGACCACCACCCGCTTGCACACCTCGGCGATCACGCCGAGGTTGTGCGAGATCAGCAGGATGGCGGTGCCGTGGGTCTGGTTGATCTCGGCGAGCAACTTGAGGATCTGGGCCTCGAGGGTGACGTCGAGCGCCGAAGTGATCTCGTCGGCGATCAGCAGCGAGGGCTCGTGCAGCAGCGCGATGGCGATCATGACGCGCTGGCGCATGCCGCCCGAGAACTCGTGCGGATGGCTGTCGATGCGCTGGGCGGCGTCGGGAATGCCGACCCGGGTGAGCGCCTCAGCGACCCGCCGGCGCAGCTCGCTCTTGCTCTCGTGGTCGCGGGCGTGAGCGCGCTGCGCGGCGATCATCTGCTGACCGATGGTGAACGTGGGGTTGAGGCTGGTGAGCGGATCCTGGAAGACCATGGAGACCGTTCGCCCGCGCAGGCTGCGCAGCTCGCCCCGCGAGAGGCCGGCCACGTCGCGGCCTTCGACGAAGACGTGGCCGCCGGCCAGGGCGCCGTTGGGCGGCAGCAGGCGCAGCAGGGCGGCGCCCAGCGTCGACTTGCCGCAACCCGACTCGCCGACCACGCCGACGATCTCGCCCCGGCCCACCTCGAAGCTGACGTCAGACAGGGCCGGCAGCGCCCCGGCCTCGGTGTAGTAGACGACCTCGAGGTCTTCGACCCGCAGGAGCGGCACGGTGACAGGGCCCTCGATGCTTACGGGCGGCCCGGTCATCGGGCCCTCGGCATCAAGCGGCTCACCCCGCGCACGCCCGAGAGCTTGGGGTCGAGCACGTCGCGCAGCGCCTCGCCGAGCATGGTGAAGCCGACCGTGACGACGATCAGGGCCAGGCTGGCGGCGAGGATCGCCCACGGCGAGATCAGGACGTACGTGAAGCCGTCGGCCAGCAACGCGCCCCAGTCCGGGCTGGGTGGAGGAACGCCCAGGCCGAGGAACGCCAGCCCGGCCTCGATGGCAATCGCGCTCGGCATGTCCATGGCGATCAGAATGAACAGCGGCGGCGCGATGTTGGGCAGCAGGTGATAGGCAGTCAGACGAGTCGTACTGACCCCGAGCGACAGCTCCGCCTCGACGTACTGGTTCTGCTTGGCGGCGAGCGTCATGGCGCGCACCACACGGGCATACCCGGGCGCCAGCGCCACGGCGATGACGATCACCACGTTGCGCAGCGAGGGCCCCAGGACGGCCAGCAGAGCCAGCGCCAGGATGACGGCGGGAAACGCCTGCACGGCGTCCATGCCGACGATCGCGACCTGGTCGGTCCCGCCGCCGAAGTACCCGGCGATGAGGCCGATGATCAGGCCCGCCGCCATGGCCAGCAAAACCGCCGGTACTGCCACGGCCATGGCGATCCGGGCGCCGTAGATCACTCGCGAGAGCAGATCGCGGCCGAGCTCGTCGGTGCCGAGCAGGTGCTTCGATGAAAAACCGCTCAAAATATTGTAGAGATCCTGATGGTCCGGCTGGTACGGGCTTACCACCGGTGCGAGGACCGCCGTCAGCACCAGCCCCAGAGTAACGGAGACGCCGATCATCAACGTCGGGCTGTGCCGTGCCCGGTAGAGCAGGACCGAACGGGGGCGCCGTTGGCGGTCGGCCACCACCGGCGGGCTGCCTGGGTCGAGCAGGGTCGTCACCGCAGACGGATCCTCGGGTCGAGGCGGCCGGCGAGCAGGTCGGTAGCCAGGTTGAGGAGTACCACACCGGCCCCGAGCACCAGCGTGGCGGCCTGTACGACCGGGAAGTCCCGGTTCAATATCGAGCTCAAAAGGAGCGACCCCAGACCGTTGAGGTTGAAAACCTGCTCCACGATGACCGTGCTGCCGATGAGGTAGGCGATGTTGAGGCCGAGCAAGGTGACCGTGGGCACAAGCGCGTTGCGGGCCACGTGGCTGAACAGGACCCGGAGCTCTCCCAGGCCCTTGGCTCGGGCCACGGCGACGAACTCGGCGTCCATGACGTCAAGCATCCCCACTCTCAGGCTACGGACAAGGATCGGCGCCATGGCGAACGAGGCGGTCAACCCAGGTAACACAAGGGCTTCGAGGCGGCCGCCCAACCCGCTGCCCGCCCCGCCGACCGGCAGGAGGTGAAGGTGCACGGCGAAGATCTCGATGAGCACGATGCCGAACCAGAAGGCGGGCAGGGCGAGCCCCACCACCGAGAGGGCCCGAACGGCGTGGTCGGCCGCGCCGTTCTTGCGCGATGCCGCCAGTGCTGACAAAGGGAGGGTAATGACCACGGCGAAGACCGTGGCCACCGCCACCAGAGCGCCCGTCTGGCCGATCCGGCTACCGATCAGGGATGTGGCGGGCACGTTGTAGATGTACGACTGGCCGAGGTCGCCCCGCACCAATTGGGAGAGAAAATGGCCGAGCTGTACCGGCACCGAGCTGTCCAGGCCCCACTGGCGGCGTAACGCGGCGACTGCGGTGGGCGTGGCCCGGATCCCGAGCACTGCTCGGGCCGGGTCCCCGGGTTCCAAGTGCATCAGGAGGAACGTGGCGAGCGTAACCCCGAAAGCCACCAGCACCGCAGCCGCTACGCGCCGGCCGGCGTAACGCAGCATTCGATCAGGTTAGCCAGACGTCCTCGAGGCGGTAGGCGCCCCCCGGGTTGACGGCGAACCCGTTGACACGGTTGGAGACGGCGTAGATGTAGGGGGGGTAGTCGAGGGCCACAAAGGGCGCGTCCTCAGCGACTATCTTCTGGATCTGCGCGTAGAGCGCGGCCCGCTTTTTGGTGTCGTACTCCGCTTCGGCCTCGTGTACCAGGGCGATGGCCTTAGGGTTGTCATAATTCGACCAGTACGACTCAGATCCGCCGTTCTTCACATCGATCTCGAACGAAGCCATCTCGTCCGGGTCGCTGATGTCGTTGATGGCGTAGTCGATGAACATGTCATAGTCGTACTTCTGGAACGCCGACTCGAACGCGGAATGGTCGAGAGCAGTGATCCCGACATCGATCCCGAGCGGCTGCAACTGGGCCTTGATGATCTGGGCGAACGTGACCCACTTCTGGACGCCCCCGTCGATGAGCAGTTTCGTCGAAAAGCCCGTGGCGAACTTCGACTGCGCCAGCTCGGCTTTTGCCTGCGAAAGACTGAAGGCGAGCACCGGTGTGTTGGCGGAGTAGTACTCGAGACTGGGCGGGAAGAAGGAACCTCCGGGCTTGGCCGTGCCGAAACTCGCCGCGTGCACGAGGGCGGCCCGGTCGATGGCATGAGTTATCGCTCGGCGGACGTGGCGGTCTGCGAACTGGGGCAGCCTCTCGTTCATCACCAGCAGGTCGACCTGCCACGCCGGGAAGAGCTGGACGCTCAGGCTGCTGCTCGCCTTGAGCGAGGAAACGTTGGCCGGCGGTACCGTGTCGATGATGTCAACCTGACCACCCTGAATCTGGAGCACACGCTGGTTGTCGTTGTCGACATAAAGGAACTCGACGGCCTCCAGGTAGGGCTTGCCGGTCTGCCAGTAGGTGGGGTTGGCCTTCAAGGTGAGCGAGTTGGCGTCCGGCGTGAACCCGCTCAGGGTGAACGGCCCGGTACCGATGGGAGCGCTGAAGAAATCCTTCTCGCTCCGCCCGCCGAAGCCGGCCGGGAGAATAGCGTTGGCGAAGACGGAGATGTCGGAAAGGAAAGGGGCCCAAGGCTGGGACAGGTGGAACACGACGGTGCCCGCCCCCTTGGCCTCGATATCCGTGATGGCGTAATCCAGGAACGAGAGAGGGCCGGCGGAGTCCTTGCGTGCCCGGTTTATCGAGAAGACGACGTCCTCGGCAAGCAGCGGCTTGCTGTCGGAGAACTTGACGCCGGGGCGGAGCGTGAAGGTGAACGTCCGGTGGTCGGTACTCACCTTGTAGCCCGTTGCCAACCAGGGTACCAGTTGACCGGCGGGGTTGGTCGCGTACAGCGGCTCGAGGATCTTGTCAAACGTGTAGATATCACCCGCGATGATGGCATTGGCCGGGTCGAGCGTGGTGGGGCCGATGCTGCGCGCGAAGCGCAAGGTGCCCCCCCGCTTGGCAGCTTTTAGGGAACCGGCCGCACGCAGACGGCCACGGGGGCTGGCGGAGGCGCTGCTCGCCACGAGCGGTCCCAAGAGCACCGCGGCGGAGCCGGCTACGCCGTACTTCAACAGGTCACGACGAGTCACCAAACGTTGGACTGGGGTTGGCACTACTACTTGCTCCCTTCGTCATCAGGGCCTCGACCACAGCTACCGTCAGGCCGTGGCCCGCATCACGCGATGGCGCCCGGCCCCAGCTGTGCTCGCTCGGCCAGGTCCCACTATTTATACTACATCCATCGATCCTATGGGAAGGATATTCAGACAGTCCCAGCGGCGGGCCGCCTCAGCTCGTAGTGCTCCACGCCTCGACGCCGTTTTGGGTGGGCACGAAGAGGGCCCCATCCCCGACGGCCGGCGTAGCGAAGTGCTCCAGGGCACCCGTCGAGCGTTCCACAACGACCTTGCCCGTCGACGGGCTCATCCCGCAAAGCTGCCCGGAGCCCCAGTTGACGGCCCAGACGAGGCCGCCGGCGACGAGCGGCGGCCCGTTGGGGCTACCAGACGAAGCCGACCACGCCCGTCTGAACGTCATCGCCCCGGCGTTGATCACGACGGCCTCCGTGCCGCTCCCGCACGGCGCGTACACGTAGGTACGGCTCTTCGCGCCCGTGCCGATGACGTCGGTGGCGTCCGCGCCGAATGCCCCCCCACTGAGGCAGAGCGGCCCCGTGAACGCGCCCTTGCCGATGCCTTCGAGAGGCGAAGCCTTCATCAGGTAGCCGAAACTCCCGTTGCCGGCCGGCTTCCCCGCCACGAACAACAGCGCGGTGCCCGGAACTCCGACAGGCCCGGCCGAGCCGAGGTCCCAGTCGTCGTCGTTGAGCTGCACCCAGTTGCTCGGCGCCCAATAGCCCCGCCGCGCCAGCCCGGGCGACAGCTCGACGACAGAGTTGCCCTCGTCAAAGGCCTGTACAGAGTTGGAGCTGCCGTTACCGGTAGCGACGTACAGGTCCCCCGAAGACGAGACGAACGCTCCGCCCGTACCCCAGATCGCTCCCTCGCGCCGGGTCGGCACCTGATAGCTGACAAGCGGCCCGGTGCCGCGCTCCGGCGCGCTCACGACATAGCCGTGGTACTGCCCGCAGTCCCCGATGAGGCCACCGAACTCGACATAGATCCGCCCGTCCAGGAGTGTCAGGGCGGGGCGCTGCTGTTCGGCGGGAATGTAGTAGTGGCTCGCGTCATTGCCGTACGGCGGGTCGATCTGACGGTGCCACATCTCCTTGTGGGTGACGAGCGATACGGCGATGAGCCAATGCTGGATGTCCTGCCAACGGTCGCCGCCCACTTCTGTCTCCTCGGCGGCGAAGATCTCGCTCGTCGACACGTCGATTACCGGTGTCCCGGTGATGCCGAGGGGGTTGATGTCACCGCACCCGCCCGACAATGTGGGCGCCGAGTCGATTACGGCCGTGCCCGGGGCGGAGCCGGCGTGCAGCTTCCAGATCACTCTTCCTGTTTTTGCGCTGATGGCGTAGAGGGTGTCGTTCTCGGTGCCGACGTAGACCGTGCCGCCATAGACGAGCGGTTGGCCGTAGACGCCGGCGGCGAGGGAGTCGTCCCATGCCGGTGCCGGCGAGAGCGTGGCGATAGCGGGGTCGACGGTATCCCTGTCGGAGCGGGCGTTGCCGTAGCCGTAAGTCGTGAGATCCCCGAGCGAGGGCACCGGAGGGCGGGCCGTGATGGTCGTTGACGACCGGGTGGGAACCCTCGTCGCGGCGGCGGAGGCCCCCGCCGACGCACTCGAGCAGGTGGCGGCGGCCAGCCAGAGCGCGGCGCAGACACAACCGGCCGCCCGGCGGCGGCGCCTCTTGCCGTGGCGCCCTGGCCTCAGAGCCCTCTCCGCAGCTCCCACCTTCCCCGCCCTCCTACGCCGCAGCCGCGCCGAACGCCAGGGCCCGCGCCATCCATTGGAGGGTCACCTGGTAACGCTCGCGCGACCGGCCACCATGACTGCCTGTGTGCTCCCTGGCCTCATGCGCGATGCCCGCCCGGCCCAGGTAGTGGCTCAGCAGGCGGTGGCCCCACTGCAGGTGATAGTCGTCGTAGCAACCCACATCCAGCAGGATACCGGCCAATTTACGGAGATTGTCAACGCGGTCATGACAATTGACGACCGGGTCGAAGCTCAGCCAGCGGTCCCAGACATCCTGGACCAGTTCCCCGCTCGGAAACGCGACAGGAAGATCGACATAAAAGGGTGGTTTATCAGGATTGGGCGAGTAGCAAGCTGAGTAGGCATAAACCACTTGGGAAAGATAATTGCCGTCGATAGGGCCGTTGGGCGCTTCGGGCCAGATGCTGTCCAGGTAATCGTAAACCATGGTTTTGTGCGTCATGTCGAGGAACGAGTCGCCCGAAAGCATGGCCAGAGCGCCGAACGTGCCGGGGTGGCGTGAGGCAAGGTGCCAGGCACCGAGACCCCCGGATGAAAAGCCGAAGACACCGCGGCTCGCCGGGCCGGGGATGGTCCGGTAGTGGTCGTCGATGTACCCAACCACGTCGTGCACCACGTACTGCTCGAAGTTGCCGCATACCGGCGAGTCCACCCACTGGCTGCAGCCGTAGCGCGTCCACCCATCCGGGACGACCACGATCATGGGGGCGGTACCCATGCGCCCGAACACGGGATCCAGGACGTCTTCCAGCGGAGGCACCCAACGTCTCTCGTCAGTCGGAGGGTGGACCAGCCCGTCGGCCGTACCGCCGTAGGCGTGCAGAAGGTACACCGCCGGGTACCGGCGGTCGGAACCCTCGTAGCCCGGCGGCAGGTACACGAAAAGATCTCGCTCGCCCGGGTCCCCCAGGAGATTGCCGGCGAGGTGAGCACTCTGGATGCGCGAATGAACGATCACACGGATGAAGGATACCGGTCCAAAGAGCACGAGCGGAGTGCAGGCACGAAGGGCGATTGGCAAGCTGGCCGAGGC
>PMLI01000592.1 GCA_003158835.1 Acidimicrobiaceae bacterium | reverse complement strand
CTTGGTGACCAGTGGTGGGGGAACTGGCACACGTCGAGTCTCAGTCAGGTAGCGATCCTTCAGTTGGCTCCCATCGGGGTCTTCGCCGGGGCCCAACCACCTGGCCTGGACAGGTCGCTGGGTAGGGCAAACGGTCACCCACCCGGCGTCGTCACCGGGCGGGAGGACGACGTCCTCCCAGAGCAGTCCTGCCGCCTCGCCGGGCCTCAGCCCGCAAAGGGCCATAACAAGCACGAAACACTCGACTACACCGCCCCAAGAACCTTTGTCTGCGCACGCGGCGGCCAAGGCAGGTACGTCGTTTACACCTATGACCATGTCGGCATCCACGGCGATCGCGGCACTGCCGCTCGCCCTGGTGGTCTTGCCCTTTACCTTGCGGCGAGGCCCGACCGAAGCCCAGGGGTTGTGGTCGAGCGCGATGTCTTCACGAGCCACTCCCCATGCCCAGCAGGCCCTAAGTGGTTGGAGGAAGCGGGCAAGGGTCGCGGCGCTCACCCGTTTGGCGGCGTCGCGTTGGTTGACCTCGAACAAGCCTACGAACGCGTCCACCTGAGCCGGGGAGAGCGTACCGGCCGGTGCGGAGTGCGTTTGGAGCCAGGCCTTCCCTGCGCGCTGCTGCTCGGTCAGCTGGCCGGCCGGGTGCTCGGGCCAGAAACTGGCGTTGTCGAGGTAGTCGTCGACGGCTTGGAGGGCATCGCTGGCAGGCTCGGTTTTGGGGGCGAGCAACAGGCGGCGAGCCCGGTTGAAGGACCGGGCGGCGGCCATCTTGGTCTTCGGCTCCCACTCGGGGTGCTGGCGGTAGTAATCCTCGGTCAGGTCGAACACGCTCGGCATGGCCGGGCGGGCAGGAACCTGCGCCGCTGCGAAACGCTTGGCCGAGAGGTCAAAGGGCAGCCCGGCGGCGAAGTCGGCTTCGAGCTGCTCCCTCCACGTCCGGGCCAGCCCAGCCCTGGGAAAGCGTTTCAGCCACTGCACCCCGTCGGCGCGGCCGCCGACGTCCCAGCAGTCCACCTCCCGCCGGTGCCGTTGACCGGTCTTCCGGTCCACGGTCCAGCTGGTCCTCCGCTTCTTTGTAACCCAGACGCTGAAGGTCTTGGGCACCCAAGGTTCCCGAGGTCTCGGTCCTCTCATCCTCGTCGTCCTCTCGTGCGCCCTGATCGGACGGTCACATCCCTGGACGAGAGCCTAGTTGAACCAGTGTTGAATAAGTGCCGGTCGGGACTTAGTAGCGGCGTCCCTTGTTGGCCCTCTAGGGCGGTACGACCATGGGCGAGAAGCTCCGATGCTCCACCCCCGAAGGCCACTTCATTCCGGCTCTGACCAGCGGCTCCTGCTCCTCGCAGGGCTGGGCCAAGTACGGGCAGTGTCTGCTAAACTGACGATCAAGGAGAGGTGCGAGAGCGGCCGAATNNGGTTCAAATCCCTCCCTCTCCGCTGGCGGGACCGCCGCTCGGCGGCACGACCTTGACGAACAACGTGGCGTTCATCGGGTACAGCGAGTTGGAGTACCGGGGTGCCCCTACGGTCTCCTCCGACTGCAGCTGCGGGTCGTCCACCACGGTGTTCGTGGCGGCGATGGCCTCCTCTTCTACCGGCCCGGCGTAGGTCCGGGGCGTCTCACCGCCCCCCCAGCTAGTGGGGTTCACCACGAGCACCTGAGCGCCCAGAGGCAGGGCGTCCAGCAATGGGCGCAGTTCCGAATAGGCATTGATGTGTGGCAGGCGGGCGGGGAGGTTGGACCAGTTGACGACCATGGGGTCGGTCAGCAGACCGAAGGGCGTCGCGTAGCGGTACTTGTCCCCGAGGTCGAGCGCGACGACCGGCGTGTCCGTCACTTCGGGCGAGATCACCAGCGCGCCGGGCTGAAGCAGGGGGCTGAGCTCGGACACCAGGAAAGCGACGTCGCTTTTCGAGGTGTCGACGGTGACCGTACGGTCCACCAGCACCGGGATGCTCGTACCGGCCAGAGCCAGGACGGCCAGGACCACGACCGATGACCTAGCCTTGGCGCGCGCCAGCCCGCCGGCCAGGGGGACCAGCGCGGGGACGACGGCAATGCCGAGGTAACGCGGGTCCCAAGAGTTGACCACCTGTCCGACCAGCCAGGCGAGCAGCAGCGTGAGCAGCGGTATGGCCGTGAACAATGCCAGCGGCGAGACGTCCGGGCCGGAGGAGGCGGCCACGCCAGGAGGCGTCGCCCGCTCGGCGAATGCCGTGGGAGCGGCCCAGGGCGTCGCCGGACCGGTCGCAGGCGCCGTGGTGGCCAGCGGCTGGGACCGCTTGCGGGACAGGACGGCGATTATCAGGGCGACGACGATCGCTACCCAGGCGGCCGAGGCCAAGGCGTTGAACGAGTCTCCGAAGAAGTCGAGCGCGGAGGGGTGCGGCGCCCACGGCGCCCCGGTGTTGTCGAGCTGGTAAAGGAACTGAGGTGCCCAGGGGGCGAACAGAACGGTGCAGGCGGCACCGTACAGGCATGTCGCCCGGAACTGCGACCAGGAACGCCGATGCGCAGCTGCGGCCAAACCGGCCACGGCAGTAGCCGCCAACAGGTACAGGCCGTAGTACTGGAGATAAAGGACGGCCGCCATTAGGAGCGTGGCCGCCACCCAATAGCCCCGGCCGGCCCCCCGGTAGGCGAGGACGAAGCACGTCACGGCCAGGACCGCGGCCAACACTAACCACGAGTACATCCGGGTCTCGGTGCTGTAGTACGCCAGGTAGGCGCATGTGGCCACCAGAGCCGCGGCCGCCCGGGCCGCCCAGCGACCGAATAGCCTGTCCGTGCACCACCAGGTGGCCGGTATGGCGAGCAGGCCGGGGACCAATGAGAGGACGTGTGTGGCCACCTCGGACCGACCGAACATCCCCATCCAGTAGTGCAGCATCACGTAGTAGAGGGGCGGGGCGCCGTCGTTCAGCAGGTAGTGGGGCAGTGAGCCCAGGGGGTGGGCGGCGATCCCGACGGCGATGGCTTCGTCACCCCAGTAGCTGGCCCACAGCGCCCTGCCATGTAGGAGAAGTGCCAGCACTGTGAGCGCCACCAGCAGGGCGGGGTCAAAATGCCGCCAGGCAACGAGCTGGTCGAGACGGCGCCGCCGCTTGCTCTCGTTCAGGCCGGGGCGGGGCGCTCCGGCGGTGAAGGTGGACGGGTCGCTCGTGCCTGGCTCGAGTTCGAGGACCGGGGACAGCGATATGCCACCTAGGGCCGGCGCTGGCCTCGTTAGCAAATCTTCCATTCAGCGTCCCTACCCAACGCAACGGCCAAGCCAAAGGAGAGGCTGGGCTACCGCTAGGACCAGGCTAGCTGCCGGCCGCTCCGGTGCCCCACCCCTGTCCTCGTTCGGTTGATGCAACTCGAGTGACCCGTTGGAGCCGCGACCACCGTACCCGTTCCCGGGCCCGGTTGGCGGACGGACCGGTTCCCACATAGCTTCTTCGTCATGGATGCCAAGCTCTTGCTGTGCGACTTCGCCGAGGTAAGCGGGGGGAAGCTTTTCGTGTCGGGTGCCGGTTTGGCGCTGCTGGCCAGCGCCACGCCGGCCCAGCCCTATCGGGTGAACATCAGCCTCGCCATTTTGGGCCTGATCAACCTCGGTGACACCGATGCCCAGCACAAGATGACGATCGAGCTGGTGCACGTCGGTGGTCGTAACGAGACGCGGGTCCCTCTGGCCGACGAACTGCCGGAAGGCAGCGACCCCGCTGACCGCGGCATGTTCATCGCCTACTTCGTTGCTCCTCGTTCGCCGCAGATGTTGCCGGGCGACGAATGGAGCATGCCCATGGCGATCCCCATGTTCGGCCTGGGACTACCCGAACTGGGGCCCTATTACTTCAGCGTGCGGGTCGATGGCCGGGAAATGGACCGCGCCTCGTTCCGCCTGATGCCGGCCCAGCCTCCCCAGGTCGGCGACATGCCCGGGGGCCCCGGGTCGGCGCAGGCGGGCGGCGTAGGGGCCGGCGGTCAGCTGAGGGCCGGGCCGCTGCTGTAGCGGGCTCTCATCCGCAGGAAGAGGAAACTGTCCTCTTCGAGCACGTGGGCGAGGTCCAAGTCGAGCAGTTGCGTCAAGGGTTGGCCCCCCAAGGGCCGTTCTCGGGTCGGCGCCGTGAGAGGGAGCCACATGTTGCTGCTGCTGCCGAGCCAGCCACCTGTCAGCCCGTCCCCGACGCAGCCGGCCAGCTTGGGGGACAGAGTCAGGCACAACTCGTCGACCAGCTGAGCCGCGGCCAGGCCGGTGTTAAGCGTCGGCCCGCCCTCGCACAGGACATGGCTCAGGCCCCGGTCCCCCAGTGCCTTCAGCGCGGCGCGGAGATCGACGGAGCCGGCGCCGGCGGTGAGCACGTCGGCCACCGCCGCGGCATCCGCCAATGCCTCGGCCCGGGTGCTTTCGGCCGCAATCACGATGGGCCGCGGGCCCTCCCCGGAAAAGAGCCGCGACCCCCAGTCCAGTGCCCCCGACTGGGTCACCACGGCGATAGTCGGTAGCGGCGCCTGGCCCCGCCGCCGGCGAATTTCCTGCGCTTCCAGTGGTATTTGCGGCGGCCCGTAGCGCTCGGCCCGCGCCGTGCCCGCGCCCACCAGGACGAGGTCAGCCAGCGATCTCAGCACGGAGAACAGCAGCTTGTCCCCCGGCCCCCCGAGCCTGCTGGCGCGTCCCGAATAGGCCACGGCCCCGTCCAGGGTCGAAACCATGTTCACCCGCACGAAGGGCCGGTCAACCGGGGCCCGGACGTCGCGGGAGTAGAGCTCGAACAGGTTGACCCGCTCAGAGGCCTCAGGCAAAAGCAACCGCAACTCGCGCTCCTTGCGACGGGCTCGACCCTATCTCACCGATNNCACCGACGAGCCCACTACGCCGTTTGCCTGGCCGGTACCGCCCGGCTGGTGCGGACTGGTCGGTACCATGGCCCTGGTGCGCCGACCAACGAGCTTGTGCGCGCTGCGGCCGCCCTGGCGGCGCCGCCCGCCATGAGCGGCCTGGTCGCGGTCGAAGAGGCCCGCCGCTTTGTGCTCTCCGCCTGCCGGACCTTGCCGGCGGCCCAAGTGCCCCTGTTTGATGCCCTCGGCCTTGTCGCCGCCCAACCGATCTTTTCGAGCGAAGCCGTACCGCCCTTTGCCAATTCGTCCATGGACGGCTACGCGCTTCGGGCCCGCGATGTCGCCGCCGTTCCGGCCAAGCTTCGTGTCGTGGGTGTTCTCATGGCCGGGGACGACCCCGGTGCCCTGGTGATCGGCGCAGGCGAAGCGGTCCGGATCATGACGGGGGCGGCCTTACCGGTGGGCGCCGACGCTGTGTGCATGGTTGAGCACACTCGCCAGCAGGACGGCTGGGTGGTCATCGAGGAAGCGGTCGGCCCGGGCACCAACGTGCGCCACCCGGGCGAGGACATCGCCGCCGGGGACGAGGTTTTCGCCCGGGGGGAAAGCCTGGGCCCTGCGCACATCGGCGTGCTGGCCAGCCTCGGTGTTAGCCAGGTGCCCGTCTTTCCCCGGCCCCGAGTGGGGGTGGTCTCCACGGGGGACGAGCTCGTGGCCGGGCCGGGGCCGCTGGCGCCGGGAAAGATCCGGGACAGCAATCGTCCCGCCCTGTTGGCCAGGCTGCGAGCCGACGGCTTCGTGGCCATAGACCTGGGACGGGCCGGCGACGAGCCGGGCGTCCTGGCCCAGGCCCTCGTGCAAGCGGCGGGGGACTGCGATGCCGTGCTCACCAGCGGTGGGGTGAGCGTCGGTGACCGCGACATCGTCAAGATCGTTCTGGAGGAGCTGGGGGGCCAGCAGGCCCGCTGGTTCCAGGTCGCAGTAAGACCGGGCAAGCCCTTCGCCTTCTCCACGGTCCCTCCCCGTTCGACACCCGTTTTCGGGCTCCCCGGCAACCCGGTGTCGGCGCTCGTTTCCTACGAATTGTTCGCGCGGCCTGCATTGCGCCTCATGGCGGGCCACCAAAACCTGGAGCGCCCCCGCTTGATCGCCGTGGCTGCCCTCGACATGCGCCGCCATCCGGATGGCAAGATGCACCTCGTGCGGGTGACCGTCAAAGCCGGCCCCGACGGCCTCGAGGCGCGGCCCTCAGGAGAGCAGGGCTCGCACCAGATGCGTTCTTTGGCGGCCGGCAATGCGCTCGCCTTGCTCCCGGACGGCGTGGGAGTGGCGGCCGGTGAACGGGTAGAAGTGTGGGTCCTGGACCTCGACCGACTTTCCGTCTGACGCCGCCCGCCCGCGCCCGCCCGCGCCCGCGCCCGCCGCCCCGGCGCAGC
>PMLI01000130.1 GCA_003158835.1 Acidimicrobiaceae bacterium | reverse complement strand
GTCTCCACGTCGACGCCCATGTACGACCTGCCTTGAAAACCCTGGGCGACGACGCTGGCCGGAGGGCTGCTCAAACGGATCCTGACCTGCTTGGGGCGGCCGCCCGCAGCAGGGTGGTCGGTCAGGACCACCACGGTCCCCGGGGGCACCGGCGCCAGCTTTTTGGTGAACTGCAGAGCGCTGAGCACGGGCTTGCCGTCGAGAGCGGTGACGACGTCGTTGCATTTGAGGCCCGCTTGCCAGGCCGGCGTGGCTCCCAGGACGGTGTCGATCTGGACGCCTTCGGGAACTTCGGCCACCTTGTAGTGCAGCTGCGTCAGGGCGGCCACCGCGGCATCCTGGTCGGCCGAAACCATCTCCTGGGTGTCTTGGCAGCCGAGTTCCGACGTGGGGGTCGAACCGGCGTACGCGGCCGCCGGGACCATCTGGCTCTGCTTGCCGAGCAGGCCGAGCTCCCATTCGGCCCAATCCACCGGGCCGGCCTGGCCCACCTCCACGTCCACCATGAGCAGCTCGCCACTTACCGGGTGAGCTTTACCCCGGGGCAGGACCAGGCGCACGCACGGGGCACCGTCGGGCAGAGCCAGCTCCCCGTTGCTGGGACGGCACTTAATGCTGGTGGTTATCACCGGGGCTGTCCCCGGAGAGAAGAGGAAGTAGCCATCGGCCTCGTGGACGGCGATGGCAGTAGGCGCTCCTATGACGATGGCGCCGAGCAGTAGCACGCTCACCAGGAACCCGGCCCACCGGCCGCCCCGGGCGCGCCAGGGGGGGGCGGCGTCGCTCGGTAGAGTCGGTTGGATGTCGTTCACCGCCAATGACCCCCGGCCCTGAGCCCACCGCCAGCTCCGCGGCCCGGCGCCGGGCCGTTGTCATAGCGGGCCACGCTCGAGACGAGGTCACAGCTCGCGCCGGTCTCGACGACCCGTCCCCCGAGGTCCGGGGCAGCGCCCTCACCGCCCTGGCCAGGATGGGGTCGCTGCAGGCGCACGACTTGACCAGGGCGCTTGTAGACGCGACCGGCGAAGTCCGCCGCCGGGCCGGCGAGCTGGCCGGCCGTCACGGGCAGGGGAGCTTCGAGGACCAGCTCGTGGCCGCCCTGTCCGACGGCTTGCCGTCGGTGGTCGAAGCCGCCTGTAGCGCGCTGGGCGAGCTCGATGCCGGCGAGCCGCGAACGGGCGCGGTCGCCGCCCTCAGTCGGGTGGCGACCGGGCACCGCGACCCGCTGTGCCGGGAGGCGGCTGTAGCTGCGCTCGGGGCGCTCGGTCATCCGCAGGGGTTGGCGCCTGTCCTCAGTGCCTTGGCGGACAAAGCCGCCGTAAGACGCCGGGCCGTGATCGCATTGGCGGGTTTCGATGATGCCTTTGGCGGTGAGGACGTGCAAGCCGCTCTTCGCAAAGCGCTCCGCGACCCTGATTGGCAGGTCCGCCAAGGGGCCGAAGACGTGCTCGGGCCGCGCACCCGGCCGGGGCCGGCTCAACCGGCGTAGGTCGGGCCCACTTGGTCCCGGCTGGCCTGGTGCGGCCCCGCCAATGCTCGGCCCAACCGGGTCCAGAACAGGCACGGTCCTTTAACTGAGCAGCAGGTCGTGCACGGCATCGAAGTTCTCGATGCACTTGCCGGCGCCCATCACCACGCATTCCAGAGGTGCCTCGACCAGGTTTACCGGCAGGCCCGTCTCTTCGGACAGCCTGCGGTCCAGGCCCTTGAGCATGCCCCCACCGCCCACGAGGTGAAGGCCCTGGGTCAGCAGGTCCTGCGACAGCTCCGGGGGGGCGGAGCCCAGACAGCGCAGGACGGCGTCGACGATGGCGCCGACCTGCTCCTCGATAGCTTCCCGGACTTCCTCGGGCGCGAGTATGACGGTCTTGGGCAAACCGCTCATGAGGTCGCGCCCCCGGACCTCGGCCTTCACTGCGTCGTCCATGGGCCAAGCCGAGCCGATGGCCACCTTGATTTCCTCCGCCGTCCGTTCCCCGATCGCGATCCCGTACTCACGGCGGACATAGGCCTGGATGGTGGCGTCTATGTCGAAGCTGCCCACCCGGATCGCCTCGAGGGCCACAACACCGCCAAGAGAGATGACGGCGGTCTCGGTCGTTCCCCCTCCGATGTCGCACACCATGTTCCCCAGGGGCTGGTGGATGGGCAGACCGGCACCTATAGCCGCGGCCGTGGGCTGTTCGATCAGGCTGACACTGTTGGCGCCGGCGGCCCGGGCCGCCTCCTCGACCGCCCTGCGCTCAACCGCCGTAATAGCCGACGGGACGCAGATGAGAACCCGCGGACGCCCGAAGCGCGAGATGCCGGCCCGCTTCAGCAACAGTTCGATCATCCGTTGGGTGATGTCGAAATCGGTGATGGCGCCCTTGCGCAGGGGCCTGACCGCCACTATGTAGCCCGGCGTGCGCCCGATCATTTGCCAGGCTTCCCGGCCCATGTTGAGCACGGTGTTTGTCCGGCTGTCCAGAGCGATGACAGTCGGCTCGTTCAGGACTATGCCACGTCCCTTGGCGTAGACGAGCGTATTGGCGGTACCCAGGTCTATTGCGAGATCCCTAGACAGCGTCGCTCTCCCCTCTCGGTGCTCGGGCGGGACGTATTTCTGGTGGTTTGGCCGGGCCCGGGCGTGCCTGGTCGGGAGCCGGCCGGTGGGGAGGACGATGAGCCGGTGCAACAGCTTGAAGGGAACGGGAGAACTCCGCCATACCGACCTCCATCGATTTCGGCCGGCGGGACAACACAACGATTATGCCGATAATCAAGGCGGCCGCCACCGCGGCACCGGCGATCCACGCCAACGTCGACCATTGCAGGGAGGTATGGGCTACTGGCTTGGCCGCGGCGATCAGCACGTGCACGCCCACTGGGTTCTCAACTTCCTATTTGGCTCACATGATCGGCCCCGCTGAAACCTGGCACTGCGGCAACTTCAATCGGGTGCGCGTCAAGACCCCATGAACTGCCGCCTTCCCATGTCTCGCGCTTCCAAATGGGGACGGTGGTCTTTATCGTATCGATGCCAAAGCGGGCCGCGTCGAAAGCTTCGGCGCGATGGGGGGCAGAGACGGCGACGACAACCGAAATCTCGGTCGGCAGGAGCGGTCCCGTCCGATGGACCAGAGCGACCCGGCCCGTGCCGGGCCATCTCAGCCGCATATTATGAGCGACCTCTTCCATCCTTTCCAGCGCTAGGCCGGCGTAAGCCTCGTACTCGAGCGACACTACCTGCGGCCTGCCTTCGGAGTGGTCCCGGACGGTCCCGAAGAAAACCACCACCGCCCCGCACCTGGGCAGCACAGCCCAAACGGCGAGCTGGTCGAGGTCGAGGGGTTCGCTGGAGAGCGACCACCAGTCGTCTCCTGCGGGAGCCAACAGCACCTCCTTATCCTAGGTCTCGGGGCTGGCCCAAGTCTAAAGGCAGGTCAGGGGCACCCCCGAGCCGCAGCTGGGGTGATGTCAGCGCCGTCCGGGACACCGGTAACCTCGGGGTTCAGGATGGAGCCCGAAGAAGAGCAGCCTCGTAGGCCCGGCGACGAGATGGACGACGACCAGCCCGGTCGTCCCTGGCTGCCACCCGACGACCGCCTGTGGAGACATCCATCGGAGGTCCGGGTCAATCCCGCCGCCCCGACCCCAAGCCAGACCGCCGGCGTCCTCGGCGCGTGGGCGAGGCGCGTGGAGCTGAGGATATGGTTCCTGGGCGTCGTGTCGGGGGTTGTCGGTGCCCTGATCTGCGCCGTCATCCTGGTGGCCACCGGGGCCGTCGGCACGCCGCAGACCGTTGTCCCCTTCAAGCCTGCCTCGACCGTGCCTGTCCATTCGTCCACGAGCCAGAGCCCACCCGGTGCCACCGCCGTGCTGCCTCAGGTGGTACCGTCCGTCGTCGGCTTGAGCGTGAACGGCGCTCAAGGGGTGGTGACGGGCTCGGGGATAATCGTGAGCACGACGAGCCAGTACTGTTACGTGCTGACCGACAGCGCCCTATTCCAGGAGGCCGGGCCCAATAGCCAGGTCGAGGTGATCTCGAGCTCGGGTGAGACGAAGGCCGGTTACCTAGTCGGCACGGACCCTTCCGCCGGCATCGCCGTAGTGAGGGTTGTTTTCCTCCCGCTCAACAGCCAGAGCACCCCGGATCTCGGCAGCGTCGCCAATGCTCAGACGGGCGAGGAAGTCTTTTCGGTGGGGTCGCCGTTCATGGCCGGGTCGTCCAACGGGTCATATTTCGCCGATGGTTTTCTAATTGACACGTCGAGCTACCTGCAGCCGGTAAACGGCGCGTCGGACGCCATGTTCTCAATGTTGGTGGCGGATATTTCGGTCGACAACTCTGCCTACGGAGGGGCCCTCGTCGACGGCGCCGGCGACGTGATCGGCATCACGAACCCGGTGACAGGCCCGCTGGCCCGGCCCGGCCTAACCTATATAACTCCCATAGATACGGCCATGGCGGATGTCAGTTCGATGATCAAGCTCGGCAAACCCGCGCCGCACCCGTGGTTCGGGGTGCTCCAGGCCAACGACGTCTCCGGTGCGGGCCTAGCCCACGTGAGCACGCCCGCCGTGGTCCAGGTCGATACGGTCGCCTCCGGCAGCCCGGCCGCGAAGGCGGGTATCGAGGCGGGCGACGTCATCAACTCGGTCAATGGCACCGAGGTGAAGGACTCGCGTGATCTGGCGCGCACCATCAGCATGATGGCGCCGGGCACCTCCGTGAAGCTCGACGTTCTGCACAAGGGCGAATCCAGGACGCTGACCCTGACCCTTGGCGAAATGCCGAATGACCGTCAGGCCAATGCCGGCGGCGAGCAGCCATCGAAGGAGACGGCGGGCACCCCGCATCTCGGGCTCAGCCTCGCGCCCGCAAGCGAAGTCCAGGGCGCCGGCGAAAAGGGTGTCGTGGTGACGTAGGTCGAGCCGGACGGTCCGGCCGCGGAGCATGGCGTCAAGACCGGCGACGTGATTCTCAATGTCGGAGGCAAGCCGGTCGCCAATGTCAGCGATGTTCGCTCCGCGCTGAGCGATGCCGGCTCCAACGGCAAGCACAGCGTGCTGCTGCAGGTGAAGTCCGCCGACGCGAC